>DATLLB010000690.1:0-3077 GCA_035538075.1 Enhygromyxa sp. | reverse complement strand
GCCAGGCGCGTGAACGTGCGCGAGAAATCGCCGCGCCGATCGTAGCGCATCCACAGCGTGCCAAACCCATAGTGGCTCGCTCCGGACACGCCCGCTTGATTGCAGGCCACCAACCACGGCCGCATCGAGTCGGGCGATTGCTCGCGAGTGCTCACTGTTCCGCACTCTGGCAGGGCGGCGGCTCGACATGCCCCTATCTACGGGCGGGGAAACTTCAACTTGCGCTAGCCAAAGCGCGTGAGCTTTGTGGCGGGATCGCCACCTGCACATTTGTCCAACTACGTTGATTCCTTGTGCTTCCGAATGCGACGAAGCTCGGCCAGCGCCCGATCTGCCGGTTGAGCATTGATCACGTCGGACGCCGTCGCCCAGCCCCGCCGCGCGACCCCGATCCCATAGCTGGCCAGATAGCCCAACTCCTCGGCCGTGTGCGCGTCCGAGTCAATTGCTACGCGTGCGCCCGCCTCTATCGCCCGCTTGACCAGCGCGTCGGGCAGGTCGAGGCGGTGCGGCTGGCTGTCGATCTCCAGGATGGTCCTGCTGCGCACGCAGGCCTCGATCACCGCGTCGAAGTCGGCCTCGATCGGCGGTCGCCGACCCAGCGCGCGGGCGGTCGGGTGGCAGAGCATCGTCACCGCCGGGTGCTCGATCGCCCGAATCAGCCGCTTGGTCATGGCCGCGCGCGGCTGGTCGAAGTGGGCATGAACCGCGACGCTGACCAGGTCCAATTCGGCGAGCAGATCATCCGGCAGATCGAGGGTGCCGTCGGCCAGGATGTCGACCTCGGCCCCGCACAGCAGCGAGATGCCCTCGAGCGCTGCGTCGACGCGACGAATCTCGGCCATCTGCGCGCGTAGGCGCTCGGGGTCGAGCCCGCTTGCGATCGTCAGGCTGCGAGTGTGATCGGTGATGGCGATGTACTCGAGCCCTCGCGCTCGCGCGGCCTCGGCCAGCTCGCGGATCGACAGCCGCCCGTCCGACCAATTGGTGTGCGTGTGCAGATCACCGCGAATGTCGTCAGCTTCGATCAAGCGCGGCAGCTGCCCGGCCGCGGCGGCCTCGATCTCGCCCTGATCCTCGCGCAGCTCCGGCGGGATCCAGACCAGCCCCAGCGCCTCGTAGATCTGCGCCTCGCTGCGTCCGGCGATCGTGCGCTCGCCCTCGAACAGCCCATATTCGTTGAGCTTGTAGCCATTGGCCATCGCGATGCGGCGCAGCGCGATGTTGTGGGACTTGCTGCCGGTGAAGTAGAGCAGCGCCGCGCCAAAGCTCTTCGGCTCGACCACGCGCAGATCGGCGTCGAGGCCATTGTCGAGCGAGACCATGGTCTTGCTCGGACCGCTCGCGAGCACACGCGCGACCCCGGGCATGCGCTCGAACGCCTGCGACGCGCGAGCACCCGCGCGCGGCTTGGCGGCGACCAGCACGTCGACGTCACCGACGGTCTCGCGGCGACGTCGAATCGATCCCGCGACCGCGACCTGCTCGACACCCGCGACCTTGGCCAGCGTCGCCTCGATGCGCTCGGCGAGCTCGAGCACGGCCGCGAGCGGCCGCCGACCGACGCTCTCTTGGTACAGCCGCACCGCCTCGAGGATCTTGGCCTCGCTGCGCTCGCCGAAGCCCGGCAGCTCGCGGATGCGCCCCTCCGCCGCCGCCTGCTCGAGCTCCTCGACCGTACCCACGCCGAGCGCCTCCCACAGCGCCTGCGCGCGCTTGGGCCCAATCCCGCCGACGGCCGTCAGCGCCGTCACGTCGATCGGCGTAGCTCGACGCAGCTGCTCGAGGTCGGCCAGCTCGCCGCTGTCGAGCATCCCGGCGATGCGCGCGGCGATGCCCTTGCCGACCGACGGCAGCGCGTCGAGAGCCGCCACCCCACCCGCGGCGTAGAGCTCGGCGAGCGGGCGATCATAACCCGCGATCAGCTGCGCCGCTTTTTCGTAGGCGCGCGGCTTGAATGGCACCTCCTGCATCTCCAGGAACAGCGCCATCTCGTGCAGCGCCTTGGCGATCGCCGCGTTGCTGACGTCTGCATGAGGCATTGTCGACTCGGTCATCCCAGCAACCGACGTGCCACGCTACTGCAGCGACTTTGTGTAACCCACGAAAAATCCGACGCACAATCGTGCCGTGCTCGCCGTGCTCGCCGTGCTCGCGAAGCGATTGCGCGGTCTGATTTCAGCCGACCTTCTACACTGCCAAGGTGCAACGTCCGACTCGCATCAGCTTCAAGGGGATGGACCCGTCACCGGCCGTGGAAGCCGAGATTGAATCGAAGGTGAAGATGCTCGAGCGATACTTCGGCCGCACGATCGGCTACGAGGTCGTGATCGAGGCGCCGCCACACAACTCGCGCCGCGGCCACCCGTTCGGCGTGCGCCTGGAGATTCGGGTGCCCGGCGGTCCGCCGGTGGTCGTCAGTCACCCGCACCACGATCGCGAGAACCACGACGACGCGCACGTGGCCATCCGCGACGCGTTCAATGCTGCCAAGCGGCAGCTACAAGATCGCGCCCGCAAGCAGCGGGGCGAGGTCAAGCTGCACGAGGGACCGCCGGTCGGCCGCGTCTGGCACCTGGTCCCGAGCGAGCGCTACGGCTTCATCCTCGCGGACGACGGCGCCGAGGTCTATTTCCACGAGAACGCGCTGGTCGGCGTCGACTACGATCAACTCGAGGTCGGCGACGAGGTCAGCTACGTGATGCACGACAAAGAAGGCATCAAGGGCCCACAGGCCAGCACCGTCAAGCGCGAGAGCAGCGAGCGTCGCCGCGCGCACGGCTGATCGTCACGCGCCGGCTTCGAGCAGCACCACATACTCCGCCGAGCTCGGATCGAACGCGCCCACCGAGCGAGGATAGGCGAGCACCGCCTCGAGCTCGATTGCATCGATCGCTGCGCCAGGCTCGACGATCAGATCGTAGCTCTGGGCCTCGGGCACCGCCGCCTCGCAGTCGAATCCCCAGTCGAGCGGCGTGGTCCACTCGCTTGGGTAGCTGATCTCACCGGCACCGTCCCACACGATCGTGCCTTCGAAGGTGCGCACGACCAAGTGGTTGCTGACGGCCGTGACTCCG
>DATLLB010000689.1:0-6559 GCA_035538075.1 Enhygromyxa sp. | reverse complement strand
GCTTCTCGGCCTCGAGCGGCTTCAAGGCCTCGACGATCGTCAGGTCGCCCATGCGGATGGACGTCACCATGCCTCGAAGGTGGCGAAGATCGTCGATGGTGAGTTCCTCGATCCCCCTGCGACCGAATGCCGCCAGCACCTGTTCCTCGGTGGCTCCGAACTCCTGGACGTAGAGGCCGATTGCTGCGGCCCGCTTGGCCTCCATCGACTTCTCTTTGCCGTCTGCCGTCCGCCGACTTTCATGCCAGGCGTGCTCCCAGAGCGCGCGCGGAACGGCGGCAAAGATCGCGTTGCGACGCGCAATCGCAGATCCGCGAGCGAGGGCGATCTGCTTGTCGTCGTCGTCTGACTTGGCCGACGTCTTCTTCTTCAGCACGCGCGTCGGGACATCGCTCTCGGTCAGCGTGTTGTTCTCGAGGTCGATGCACGACCCGCGCACGATCACGCGGTCGTCTTCGGTGCTCACGATCGTGGTCGAGACGGCGAGGTTCTTGTAGGCGACCACGACGAGCTCGGCGAATCGCACCGACGGTCCGACGACCCGCTTGCCACCGCGCGGCAGCGAGTAGGTGCAGCTCGCGGCGACGCTCTCGCTCATCGTGCAGTACTCGATCAGCTTGTCGTTGAACTCGCGCATCGATCGCTTGTTCTTGCGAGCCTCCTGGATCTGCCGCCCGAGGTCGGCGTCTCGGATCTCGCCGATCGTGCTCATCTTCGCCGCGGCGAGTGCCTCCTCGAGCGAATAGTCGGTGATGTCGTCTTGCCGCTGCGGCTCATGCCGTGCAGCTCCGTTTGCTTGCTTTCCCATGTTCTCTAGCTCTCCTGGTGGTGGGCCCATCCGGGCATGTTGATACCTTTGCAGGTGCGCTGCCATTCCGCGAGCCAGTCGCCCTCGGCCTGACGACGCAGATAGTCTCGCAGCGTGGCCATGTACTGCGCCCGCCCGAGGGCCAGGTCGTTCGGGTCAATCTCGTAGCAGGCAGCTTCGTAGGGAGGTCGCGACCGGACCGCGCAGAAGAAGAAGTGCAGCCACTGGCCAGGGAACAGCGCCTGCACGCCGTCGATGTAGATGGCGCCCTGACGGTGGTAGCCGTAGCGGGCGATCGAGGCGCCAAAGCTTCCAGGGCATGGGTCCTGGGTCGTCTTGAGGTCGAGCACCGCCAGCGTGGTCTCGTCGATGCGGCGAAGCCCGTCGACGCGCAGTCGGATCACGGGCATCGACTCGGCCAAGCACGGATCGAGATCGGCCTGTTCGAGCAGCTGGGCCATCGGCTCGATCGCCGGCCGCCACAGCACGGTCTGCTCGTTGCCCCCCTCGTCGGCCAGGATCATCGACGCGAACGGGTGCTCGCGCACCGCTCGGGCCATTGCCTCGACCTTGGCGATCCCGTCCTGGTCCAGCTCGATCGCGTCGGCAGGTCGCGTCGCGTGCCAGTCCTCGAGATCATCCACCCAGGCCTCGTAGGCGTCGCGCTCCGGCGTCCCGGCCTTGCGGCGCCCGTCGGCGTTCGCGGGGCGAACCGGCTTCGGCTGGTAGAGCCTGCGCCGCCACTCCTCGGGCTCGAGCACGGCGAGGTGCACATAGGTCCCGAGCTGCATCGCGGGCGACGGCGGCTCGCTCGGCAGCGAGCGCTCGACGTGCCTCTGGTAGAACAGCTGCGGGCTCGCGCGTAGATCCTCGAGCTGGCTGCGCGAGATTGTCTCGGTGTCGGCGTGGTAGCGCTCGGCCGTCCAGTCGACGAGCACGGCCTCGCCGGGTTTCAGCGCTCGAACAAAGTCGAGCTGCACGTTCACGCGAACGATCGTGTCATCCATCGAGGCGATCAACCGCGCACGTGCTTGGGTATTTCAACGAGTTCGACTTGGGCCATCCAGTCGATCGCGGTCTCGCCCGTGCCCTTCTCGGGCGTCAGGTCTCGCAGCACGTGCTCGCGCCACAGCGCCAGCGGCAGCCAGGTCGCGGCCGTCTGCCCGTTGCCGAAGTCGAGGCGGTTGATCAGGCTGGGCACCGACCCAACCACGAGCTGGTCACGTCGAGTCGATGCGCACGCGCTCGACCTGCATGCCGTCCTGCACCGCGAGCATCCAGCGGTGGGCAGCGAACTCGTCGCGATGCCGCGCGAGCCAGTCGAGCGAGAACGCCAGCGAGTTCGAGCCGGCACCGACGATGTCCGGCGCGATCACGAACTCGGGCTTGGGCCCGAGTTGCTCGAGCCGCCGGAGCAGGCGCAGAAACGGAGTCCCCGACCACTGCGCGCCTGCGACGTGGCATGGCCACGCCCCGTTGTCGACCACGTAGGGCAGCTGCGCGAGCGGGTGGGCGTGACCGCTCAGGTCGGTGAGCCGTAGGTCGCCCCGCGTCTTGTCGACCGTCATCGGCGACACCAGCGAGCCGAAGCCGTGCTCGTAGCAGGCCGCTACGCTGCGGGCGTTGGTCGGCCGGCACACGTAGAGCCGCAGTTCGGCAACCGCCGGGCGTTTCGACAACCGCTGCGGAATCGCTACATCATCGAGAGTCAGCCGCGCTTGGTCCCTTCGCACCGTGAACCCGAGCCGCACGAGCACGCGCGCAGCGTGTTCAAGACCGCCAGAAAGTTGGCAAGGGCGCAGCGGCTCACCGCCGTTCTGGTAGGCGGTCGCCACCGCCACGACGGCCTTGGGCGGAAGTTGCAGCCCACCGACGTCGAGCACGTCGCGGGTACCAGGCCGGAAGCCGTACCGCCGCAGGAATGCCTCGGGCCCGGACCGCGCAGCCTCGGCGACAGCATGCAGCACGGCACGGCGCTCGAGGTCCGCGATCACGACACCACCTCGACTTCGTGCTCGCCCTCGGCCAGCCGCAGGCTCAGCAGCGCGGCGGCCGGGTGGGCGCGCCGCAGCTCGACGTCGACGCGGTCCCAGAGCCAGAGCGCGACCCGCTCTGCCGTCGGGTTCTCGATGATGTCGTTGAGCATCCGGTGGTCGAGCTGGGCGACGACGCTCTTGACGATCGCCCGCACGGCTCGGAAGTCTGCGACCGTCCCGTGCTCGTCGAGCGGCCCGCTGACGCGCACGCTGACCTTGTAGCTGTGCCCGTGCGCGGTCGGGCAGAACTGCGGCAGGCTGTGGCCAGCCTCGAAGGTGACCGGCTTCGGCGTGATGATCACTCGCATGCGGGTTCAACCTCCGTGGTCGCGGACTTCGTAGCGACGAGCGCCCGGTGCTCTTCCACCAGCGGCACGTCGCACAGCGAGACGATTCGCCCGCGCACTGCGAAGCCGGTCACGACGACGGCGTGGCCTTGGCTCACGAGCACGCGTAGGCATCCAACGCATCGCCAGTGTCGGGTCGTCTCGCGGTGCTTGACCCTGACGTGGGCCGGTCGCTCACCGCACGCCTCGCACTTGCGGACATCGCCGGGCTTGCCGCCGTTCATGCCGGCACCACGGGCATGGCGGCCATCTTGGCTTTGCACTGTTCGCAGCAGTTTTGATCGAGCGCTTCAATCGTGCCGATGGTCAGCCATCCAGCAGTTGAGCGCCCGCACATGGTTTGGTCGTTGGCGCCCGCGAGGTGATAGACGTCGCGCGACCACCATTGGTGTCCGGTTTTTCGACCCGTGTGAACCGACGGGCGCGGGCGAGCCGAGCAGACGGCCACGAGAGTGCTACTCACCGGCGTGCGCCTCGGCGATCACGTTGACGCCCCAGAACGGCCCCAACCGCGAGCGCGAGCCGGCCGAGGGCGAGCATGGCGTCGCCGATCTCCTCGATCACGTCGGCGCGCAGCGTGTCGCTGTTGGGCTGATCGGAGCAGCGACGCAGGTCAGCGATCGCCCGCTCGATCTCCAGCAGCTCGCCCCTGGCCCGCCGCAGCATTGCAGCGACTTCGTCGTCGCTCGGCCACGCGACGTTGAAGCGGCCGCGGATCCCGACCACGGCGTGGGCCAGCGACCGCTCGTCGCTGAGCGCCGCGTCGATGGCCCGCTCAGCGACAGCGCGAAGGTGCTCGAGCGCTGAGCTGTCGACGTCGCGCGCGTCGTTGGGTGTGGCGAGGCCGAAAAACTCGGCCAACGGCCGCAGCGTCTTGACCATGATGCGTCGCGAGATCGAGCGTTCCAGCGTTTCCATGCCACCCCAAACACGAGAGGCCGAGGAAACTTCCCCGGCCCCTCCGATAGTCGAGTCTCGCGTCAGAACGGCGGTGCCGCGGACGCTGCGGCTTGCTCGCTGCCTCCGTTGGCGGGCTGATCCTCGTTCGCCTCGGGCACGGGCGTGTCGTTCTCGATCGCCTCGCCCGCCGACAGCGACAGCGCGACGGGTTCGATGCCGGCGGTCCCGAGGTCGACCATCAACTCGCTCAGCACCTGGTTGAGCTTCACGCCCTTCTCCTCGAGCAGCCGGATCGCCGCGAGGATCGATTTCTGCGTGCCCTCGCTCGCCCACCCCATCCCGGCGACGGTGCCAGGCTGGTCGTAGAGCTTGAGCTGGTCGGTGTTGGCGTCGTCGGACTCGATCGCCATGCACTCGTTGAGCGCGTCGACGAACCCCGCGATCGTCCGCTTCTTCACCTTGAGCTCGTCCCTTTTCTCTTCCTCGAGATCGTCGCGCTCGCGTCGATACTTGCGTGCCTCGAGCAGCATGTCTTTGGCGCGCTTGGCCGCGAGCTTGTCCTCGTCGACGTCGAGGCGCAGCGGCTCGTTCATGCGTTGCATCGACTCCGTGAGCAGCTTGGTCCACTTCCCCTCGCACGCCTTGAGGTCGAGGTTGAGGATTTTGATGGTCTCGTGAAGTGCCCGCGACGACCACAGCGTGCGTCGGTCGGCGAGATCTTGGTCGACGGGAGAGGGTTTCATGATCGGGGCTACGTTGCTCATTCGTGGTGGACCTTTCGTGTTTATGCCGCTGCTTCGGCGGTGGCTTGCTGTCGACCGAACGCGATCGCGTTGGCGAGCGCCCACGCATCTGCGTCGGTCGGATGACCCAGGCTCAACGCCGTGGTCATCGGTGCTTCCTGTCGGCCACGCTTCGTGGCCTTCGGCGACTTGGCTTTCGCCTGCTCTCGGCGAAGCGTCCACGTGCCGCCATGCTCGGCCTGCTCGACGCGAAAGCCGAGTCCGCGCAGCTTCTCGACGTCGAGTTCCGGCACGCGCATCTGCCCGTAGGGACCGTGTCGCCAGCTGGCCAGCTCGTCGTCTCGGTACATGCGCGTCGCTGACTCGACGACCTCGGCGGCAGCCCTCGCCTTCGCCTGCGTCTCGTCGCGTCGCTGCTGCGCCATGTCGCCGCGGAGGCGCGCGAGCAGAGCGTGGGCTTGCGCCGCCCAGCCCGTCTCGGTGTCGGTCTGGATCAGCCGCGCCCGCGCGACGAGGTCGGACGTGTCGAGGTCGAGCAGCTTGCGTGCTCGCTCGGCCTCGTCCAGCCAGTCGTGCTGCGTGGTGAGGCGCGTGATCAGCTTGCCGCCGAACGACGGTGAACTCGTCAGCACGCGTGGCGAGCCGTAGCGAAAGTCGAACGGAACACCGCTGTCGTTGACTGCCCCGAACGTTTCGAGCAACACCATCGCGCGCCGGTAGAGTCGGCCGCGGCCGGCCTTGTCGACGTCGTCTTCGGGCAGCGCCTTGCGCAAGCTCTCCGTCGACGTGATCACGACGACCGGCTTGCCGGGCATGAGCCGCATGCGGTCGATCAACCGCCGCCCAAGCATGCCGAGCGCTGGTTTCCATTCACCGTTGAGCAGCACGAGCGTCGGCAGTCCGTCGTTGGTGCGGTCGAGCAGCAGCGTCTGCACGGCCTCGCCGATCATGCTCAGCGTTTTTTTGCCGTCGGCGAGCTTGTACATCGAGCTGCCGGTGCCAAGGTCGTCGATGATCACCGCGCTCGCCGTCAGAGCGCGGCGCAGCTCGGCGCGCAGCGTGTCGAAGTCGAGCGCCGCCCACTTTGACACGCTGACCCACAGCGTCGATTTGCCCGCACGGTGGCGGTCGTGCGCCCACCGTGCGCCCGCGTAGCTCTTGCCGACACCGAGCTGACCCACGAGAACTCGCGGCGCGAAGGCTCCATGGCGCGCCCAGTCCCGCACGGCGATCACCGACTCGGTCTCGAGGTCGAGCTGCCCAAGCGCATCGCGGTCGAGCAGCTCGCGGCGAAACGGCGCAGGCACGCGAGCGGCCTCGAGCCCGTCCCAGTCGGCCAGGTACGTCCACGCCCGGTCGAGCCGAGGCTGCGCGAGCTCGACCAGAGCATTCGCAACCGCGCTCGCGCTCGGCAGCAAGTCGACGTCGCGCAAGCTCATCGGCGACCACCGTTCTGCGCTCGGTACTCGTCGTCGATGTACGCCATTGCTGCGTCGTAATCGAACTCGCCTGTCGCATCGTCGGTGAATGGCTGCACGTAGACCTCGTCGGGCGGCGCCTCGCCCCGCGACAGAGCCAACCCCTGGCCGCTCGACATGTTCCCGCGCTGGCGAGGTTCGAGTCCAGCGTCGAGTTTTCGCAAGACGAACTCGACCGCCCCCGCCGCCCAGACCTGGTCCGCCGGCCGCGACAGCTGCTCGAGGTCGCGCGCCCACTCCCGCGCTC
>DATLLB010000688.1:0-3041 GCA_035538075.1 Enhygromyxa sp. | reverse complement strand
CCTGAACCCAGTCTACGATGCGAGCGAATATGCGACCAAGGCGATTCACCCGGCCATGATCACGCTGGGGATCCGCGACGCCGAAGGCCTGCCGACCCTGCTTGGCTTCGCGCGCTTCATCGCCGGCAGCGCTGGCTTGGTCGAGCTGCAGGCGTTGCTCGAGGCGCGGGCGCGCGAGCTGGTCGGCGAGGAGCCGCGCGCATGAGCGACGTCGTCGAGCTGCGCGGAGTCTCGCTCGCGCCCTCGCAGATCTGGCGCGGCATTCGGTTGGTGCCGATTCTGCGCGACCAGCCGCTCGAGGATCTGCGCCTCGATCCGATCTGCTACGGCGACGAGCTCGGCGTGGTCTCGCTGCCCGATCGCACCGTCTACACAAGCTTCGTCCCGCACGCCTTCGTGGCCTCGTGGACGAGCAACGGTGAGCCCGTCGCCGCGCTCGGTACCCAGGCCAGCAACGGGCGCGCGCCCAAGCGCGGGACATTTCCGGTACGCTTTCACCATCGCCTGGCCAAGCGCGAGCGCGCGCGTGGTGCGGCGACCCAGCGCCTCCGCTTCCTGCCGCTGCACACCGCATTCGAGGCCTATCTGGCCTTGCACTTTCGTGGGCCGGATGTGGCGTGGCCGGAGTACAGCGCTTCGGCGCTGTCCCACGGCCTCGACCCGCACATCGAGACGGTCACGCCCGGCGAGTGGATCGACGGTCTCGAGGACGCGCTGCGCGTGTTCGAGATCCTGCATGGGCAGGTCGGCGTGCTGATCTTCGTCGCCGACGCGCTCGCGGCCGCGTTCGTGGTTCCGCACCCTGATGATTACCGTCGCCTGCATCGCACCTTGCTCGGCGATTTTTACGGTGAGCTGATCTACCGCTACGCGGGCATGTACGATCAGCTCCCGCCGATGGCCAGTCCGATCGCGGTCGAGCGCGTGTCGAGCATCGCTGATCTGGAGCTCGAGCTCGCCCGCATGCGCGCGAAGTGGTCCGAGTTTCTGCACGGCATGGCGAGCGGCTTGCTGCTGCGCGAGGTGCATTTTCAGCGTGTCTATCGGCTCGGTCGTCACGAGCTGTGCCGGTTCCTGCCCGATTTTTCGCTCGACCATGAGAATCACATCGGCGAGCTGATTCGCACGCCCAGCGGTGAGACCGCCTTTCTCAAGACCTTTCGGCTGTCGGCAGCGCAGGTGCGGCGCGGCTACCTACTCACGATGCTCGCGCGCAACCTGTGGAGCCTGAGCGAGACTGCGGCGGCGATGAATGTCCCGCTCGCAGAGCTGAGGAGCCGCTTGCTCGCGGCGGGCTTTCTGTCGCTGCTGAAGTCCGCGTGATCGTTTAGACTGCGCGCATGCCCACGCCCGACTGGGACGATCACTACGCGAGCGGCAACCTCCCTTGGGACAGCGGCGAACCAGAGCCGCACTTGGTCGAAGCGGTCGAGCGCGGCCTGGTTACTCCGGGTCGCACACTCGAGGTCGGCTGCGGCACCGGGACCAACGCGCTGTGGCTGGCCTCGCGTGGGTTCGAGGTGCTCGGCATCGACATCGCCCCGCGGGCGATCGCGGCGGCCAACGCCAAGGCCGAGGCTGCGGGGGCGCGCGTGCAGTTTCGCGTGCTCGATTTCCTGACCGCGGAGGTCGAGCAAGCGCCGTTCGAGTTCGTGTTCGATCGTGGTGTCTTCCACGTCTTCGACGAGGCGGAGACCCGCGCCCAATTTGCTCGCCAGGTGGGCCGCATGCTGGCCACGGGCGGGCACTGGCTGAGCATCGCAGGCAGCACCGAGGGGCCCGCGCGCGACCACGGCCCGCCGCGGCGTTCGGCTCGTGATCTGGTCGAGGCAGTCGAGCCGGTGCTGGAGATCATCGAGCTGCGCACGGCGGCGTTCGACGGTGGTCTCGCCAAGGCCTGGCAGCTGCTGACGCGGGCGCGCGAGATCCCAGCGCAGCCGTCCACACGCCGCACGGCGTGATGCTGCGCGGGCGTCGAATCAGTCGATCATCGTGACCGCGCAGACCTCGACAAAGTCGGCGATCATCTTGGTCAAGAGCGCGCGACGATCGGTATCGGCGACCTCGCGCCAAGCCGGGTCGCACGAGCAGAGCTCGTGATCGAGATCGACCACAGTCGTGGGCTCGCAGCGGCGAAGCGCGGCGAGCACTTGCGCGAGGCCAGCATCGTTCGGATAGCGGGCCAGGTCACCGGACGCAGCTACCAGCAAATCGTCGCCGAGCTCGGCGACCTGCAGCAGCGCCGGGGCGACCAGACGAAAGCGTCGCTCGGCGACTCGCTCGGGCCGAGCAACGCGAGGGCTCGCGCGAAAACCCAACGACGACTTCCACGCGGCCGTGCCGGCGACGAGTTGCTCGTGCGCAGCCGGATCGCTGGCGACTGCCGCGAGCAGGTCATTCACGTCGGCCTGGCAATCTTCGAGCGGTCCCAGACCGCGGCGACGCTCGGGTTTGCTCGGATGTCGGGCGGCGACGCCGACGTCGAAGCCCTCGAGCCGCGCGAGCAAGCTGAGCGGATCGGGTCGCGTGAACAGCCCGAGCGAGAGTCCGGCGGTCAGCTCGGCGAGGTTGCGAACGCGGTGCCAGTAGCCGGCGGGCCAATAAGCGACGTCCCCGGCCTGGACCTCGAACACCAAGTCGGGCGCTTGCTCGACGGAGACCTGACCGAGGTGGAGGGGCGCATAGTAGCGCGGCGAGCCGAACGCCTCCGCGAGAGTCTCGTAGCGCCACAGCTCGACGCGCTTGCAGCCGGCGACGACGAACATGAACACATCTTGGTCGTCCTTGTGCACGCCGAAGAAGCTCTCGCTCCGCCCAGAGAAGAACAGATCGACGAGCGCCCCGCCGAACGGCATCCCGTACTCCGCGTAGAGCGTCGACAGCAGCGGCGCGATGCTCATCCAGCAAGCTGGCGACGCGGCCTGGATGTCGTTGACGATCAGCCCCGGCAACCCACGCTCGCCCCCGAGTCGCGCGAGGTATTCGGCGAGCGTGGCCTCCTCGTCGCGGATCAGCGCATCTTTGTGATTGCGGCTGATCTG
>DATLLB010000687.1:0-3279 GCA_035538075.1 Enhygromyxa sp. | reverse complement strand
GCCTCGAGCTGCGCGTGGGCGCGAGCGCTTGGGCGAATGGCTCACTGCGAGCGTTCGTGCGGGCCGACGCGGATGACGAGGGCGCACCTGCACGCAGCAACCATCTCGATCCGCAGGCGTTCGCCGGCAAGACGGCGCTGGTGATCGGAGCCAGCCGCGGGCTCGGTCGTGCGCTCGCCTGTGCGTTTGCGGATCACGGCGGCACAGTCTGGTCGGTATCGCGCTCCCCCACCGACGACCCCCACGCGCTGCAAGCCGACGCTGGCGATCCCGAGCAGCTCGCTCGCGCGCTCGAGCGTGTGCCTGCGATCGACGTGCTGATCTGCAACGCCTCACCGCCGCTGCAGCCGCTGCTGCTCGAGCCGGCCACGGCTGCACGCGTCCACGCGCACATCAGTCAGGCGGTCGCGCTGGTCGCTGCTCCGCTCGCGCTGTGCCTGCCTCGGCTCGCGCAGTCCAAGGGCGTCGCGCTGCTGAGCTCCTCGCAGGCCGTGAGCGCGCCGCCGCTCGAGTGGGCCCACTACGTCGCGGCCAAGCGCGCGGCCGAGGGGCTGTTCGAGGTCGCGGCCCTGCAGCATCCGGAGGTCGGCTTTCTGATCGCTCGGATGCCGCGGCTCGACACCGCGTTCACGCTCAACGTCGCGGGCGAGCCGGCAGCCTCGACGCACGACGTCGCGCTGCAGCTGCTCGAGCGCATGGCCGCTCCGCACCCCGAGCGCGGCCGGGTGGAGATCATGGCCCAATTCAGCCGCTGAGCGGCGTGACGACAGCTCGATCGAGCGTGATCGCGGCCGGCAGCTCGTAGACCGCGTCGGTCTGCCACACGAACATCGGCCGCGCCTCGTCGCCCTCGATCGCAAAGCCCGAGCGCCGCCAGAACGCCAGGCACGGCCCGTTCTTGGCCGTCGGCACGTACTCCGCCCGGACGCTCGCGGCCCCCTGCGCGCGCGCCAGCTCGGTCGCGACGTGCACGAGCGTCTCTTCGACCTTGCGGCCCATCACGCGACAGCTGAGCACGAAGTCCTCGATGTGCGCGACGCCGTCGCGGATCTGCAGCCCCAAGATCCCAGTTAGCCCCGCCGCGCCAAAGCGATCGCTGACGTGAAACGCATGCACGCTACAGCCCGGCTGCCCCGCCCAACGCTGCAGCTCGGGCTCGCTCATCCGCCGCGTGCGAAGGTTGAGCTGGTTGGTCTTGTTGAGCAGCTGCGCGACCCTTGCCAGGTTGCTCGCAGCGAGCGGCTCGACCCGCACCGTGGTCGCGAGCGTCGTCAACCACTCGTCGACGCTCGCAAACGCAGCGCGATCGGCCGTGCGCTCGCGCTCTTGCTCATAGAGCTGGGTGCGACCTTGATCCTCCTCGCTGAGCGCGACCGCGTCGAAGCAGCGCAAGCTCGCGAGCGCCGATCGGTAGAGCAGCGGATCCTTCGGCCAGTCCGGCACCAGCACGTCCGGCAGCGCTTCAGCCAGGCGCGCGCGCTCAAACGGGTTGTCGTCGAGGAACACCGCCGCGTCGAGCCCGAGGTTCAGCTCCCGGACCAGCTCGACGATGTTGCGCGCCTTGTCGTCCCAGTTGATCCGCCAGCCGACGAAGTCCTCGGGCCGCAGCACCATCTCGGGGTGCTTGCGCATGGCCTCGAGCGCGATCGACTCGGTGTTCTTGCTGACGATTGCGAGCAGGATCCCGCGTCGCTTCAGCGCCGCGAGCCCGCGCTGAAAGTCCACGTACGCCTCACCGATCCCATCGTGCCCGCCGAGCCGCAGGTTCTCCCAGCCTTCGTCGCCGAGGATCCCACCCCACAGCGTGTCGTCGAGATCGACGATCACCAATTTGCGCGCGCGCCCGAGTCGGTTGCGGATCGACTCGGCGATGTCGATCGCCGCCTCGCGCAGCGCCGCGTTGCCGAACGGGACCTTGGCCAGATACCAGCGCTTGGCCGAGAACACCTCGGCGCTCGGGCCCCGCAGCCAGCGATTGGCGTCGAGCAGCGTCACGCCGCGCTCGCGCAGCGCCTCGCCGAGCGCGAGGTTCATGTGCATCAGCGTCGCGGTCACGCCCACGCCCGGCTGCATCTCGAGCGAGCCAAACGCGAGTCCCGGCAGCCGCGGCGCCGCCCAGCTGGCCACGATCATCCACTTGACCCGCTTCGCCGCGCTCAGCAGCGCCTCGGCGAACGAGCGTACTTCGGCGAGCACATCGTCGAGCGCGACCCGCTGGCCGTCGAGCAGCTTGGCGAAGCTCGGGATCACAGCCTCGGGCAAGGTCCACACCAGCGCGCCGTCATGGGTCGTCGACCAGATCGCCATCGAGCCGTCGAGCAACGCCGGCACCAGCTGACCGAACGGCGCGGCCGCGATCTCCACCGCGGTCTTTCGCTCCTCGAATTGATTGCGCAGGTACCCGCAAAAATTGTCGACGTTGAAGTCCGACAGCACCAGCACGCGCAGCGCAGCGCTCACGGGGCCTCGACCTGCGCGGCGACGTAGTCGGCCAGGCTCGCGAGCGTGCGAAACGGGCTCTCGGCCACCGACAGGCCGATCAGCGACGAGAGCTGCAAGCTGACCCCCAGCGCGGCGTCGAGCTGCTCCTCGGCCGTGACCGCGAAGTTGACCAGCCCGAGCGAGTCGAGCCCGCCCTCGACCCCGATCAGCGGCGTGTTGGGATCGCTCGCGATCCTCGCGTCGCGCGGGCGCGTCTCGTTGACCTCTTCGATCGCGGCTTGCAGCGCCTGCAGGATCGCCTCACGCATGATCGAGACTTTGGCGCGAGCGATCGTGGGCGTCAACGGCTCAGCGATCGATCAGCCCGCGCTCGGCGAGCGACTCGAACCCGAAGTCGGCGATCTCGGCCCCGGCTGCGACCGCGCCAAACCGCTGCTTGCGAGGAAAGTGGCTGAAGAAGCTCGGTGGCCCCGCTCGCACGCGCCAGCCCGCGCGGGCGTACGCGACTCGCTGACGTGGATCGAGCGTGAACGCGAGCAGCACGTGGGCGCCGAGCCTGGTGAGCACGCGCTGGGCCGCAGCTGCGAGCCGGTCGAAGGCGTCGAAGTCGGTGAAGGCCGTGAGCATGAGGCGACCGATCGCGAGCCCGTGCCGCACGCCGACGCCGAGCAGACAAAAGTTCTCGACTCCCGATCCGCGATTGTCGTGCAGGACCAAGTGCCACGGCCCGTCGGGATCGAAGAAGCGCCACGCGAACGACTCGGCGCTCCAGTGGGGGCGCGGGCTCGTCGGCGGCTCGCGATGCAGGCGCTCGAGCAACGCGGCTTGCAGGCTCGC
>DATLLB010000686.1:0-3751 GCA_035538075.1 Enhygromyxa sp. | reverse complement strand
CCTTTCCTCAGGGCGCGCCGTTTGGATTTCCTCGCTTCGCGCAGGACTCCGCTGGCGAGCTGGCCGTGGTCGGCGTCGTCGAGGACGACTGGGCGACCGCGAGCTGGCCGCAGGGCATCCATCGCCTGGCTCCGCTCGAGGCCCCGCAGTGGGCCCACGACTTCGGCCTCGACGGCGAGTACTCGCGCTTCATGGACGGGCTCGAGGTCGACTCCGACGATCGCCTGCATGTCTGGACCGGTCTGCAGTCCGAGGTCTTCTGGATCACGCGCGATGCAAACGGCGTCTGGATCGAGCAGAAGGACTCGGCGAGCACCGTTGGCGGTCTGCGCACGCTCACCATCGACGGCGAGCACCCGGTCGGCTTCCGCTACGTCGCGACTCAGCTCAACGCGGAAATCGGCGGCGAGAAGATCCCGCTCGGCACTCCGCAGGGCTCGCAGAGCGACATGATCCGCGTGGCCCGGCGGCCCAAGCCGAGCTGGGGTGGGATTGGTCCCGATTATGCGGTGACCACCACTCACGATACCGGCACCCAGATCCACTGGCCCGGCGGCGAGCTGCTCCTGCCCGAGGCCGCGTACATGCCCGAGCTGCCCTGCCCACCGGATCACGATCCCGACGTCGCCTGCGAGCCCAGCTGCTCGTTCGACCTCAGCGGCGTGGTCGAGGAGCAGCAGCAGGGGACCCGGGGCATGCTCGCGGTCGCCCGGACCGCCGACGGCGTGCTGTGGATCGCGTGGATCGAGAGCCACTTCGTGCTCGAGTACACCTACACGCAAGTCTGCCCCGGCGAGCCCGACCCCTGCGAGTGCGAGCCCGAGGTGATCACGGATGAGCGCTCGTCTCGCCTGCGGGTGCTTCGCTATGACTTCGTCGGCGAGCCGGTCGAGGTCCTGAGCATGCCGTTCGCCGCGGACTACGACGCCCCTCGACCAAAGATCATCGCCGACGCGTTCGCCGACCGCATCGTCCTCAGCCTGATCGTCGAGGGCCTCGGGCCCATGCAGGACCAGCGCGGTCATCGGGTGCTCGAGCTCGACACCGACGCACTCTGACAAGCTCGCGGGCTCGGATTTCGCGTACACTACGATGACTTCGGGTCGGGCCTGGCGCTCTCGGGCGACGGCAATACGCTGGCGCCGGGCAGAAGGCCTATGTCGAGAGGCCTCCAACACGGAGATCAACGACGGGTTCGCGCGCCGGTTCGACCTGCGCAGAGCGAAGTCGCCAGTGGGAGCGGCGGACACTAGGATGCGTCCAGCAATGTCAGCCTCCACACTCGCCGAGTTCTTCGAGTGCTTCCCCGGCCTGGCCTTCATCGCCGACGGGGACGGAACCATCGTGTGCGTCAGCCGAGCGCTCGAGCAGCGCTTCGGCGACCGGCTCGGCGTCGGTGCGACGCTCGCAGCGTGGGTTGTACCGGCCGATCGCGACATCATCGAGGCGTTCCTGCGCGAGCTCGCCGACAGCGAAGGTCCCGTGACCTGCAGCGTTCGCACGCCTCGAGCGGGTGAGCCCGACGCGAGCGTTCGCTGCACCGCTCGCCGCTCGCCGACAGGTCTCATTCATGCGCAGCTCGAGCTCGTCGCGCCCGCCGAGCAGGCCGCGGCCCGAATCGAGCGCGCGCTGCTACGAGCGATCTTGGGCACGCTCGAGATCGTGCTGTGGGCCATCGATCACACCGGCAAGTTCGTGTTCCACGACGGCAAGGCGGCCGCGACCGCTGGCGTGCGACCCGGCCAGTTTCTCGGCATGAACGTCTTCGACCTGTTTCCGGGCGACACTGGCAAGCCGATCCGCGCGGCGCTCGATGGCACGCCGTCGCACTACACCTCCGAGGCGTTCGGGGTGCATTGGGAGACCTGGAACATCCCCGTCCAGAATGACGCCGGCCAGATCGACTACTGCGTCGGCTTGACGCTCGACAACACTACGTCGGTTCGCACCGAGCTCGAGCTCAAAGACCAGCTCGACACCATTCGCAAGCAACAGCGTGCGATCCACGAGCTGTCTGCGCCGGTGCTCAGGATCTGGGACAACGTCTTGACGGTCCCGCTGATCGGCACGATGGACGTCGAGCGCACCAACGACATCACCGAGCGCCTGCTCGCCGAGGCCAGCCGCTCGCGGACCCGCTTCGCGATCCTCGATGTCACCGGTGTCGAATCGCTCGACACCTCGATCGCCGATCGCCTGCTGCGCCTGCTCGGCAGCCTGCGCCTGCTCGGCGTCGAAGGCATGATCAGCGGCATCAGTCCGGACGTCGCGCTGACGATGGTCGGGCTCGGCATCCAGCTCGCGTCCGTTCATACCCACGGGTCGCTGCGCGAGGCCCTGCGTTATTGCATGGGCGCCCTCGAACGACCGAGCTGAGCCCCACGACGCTGTTCGTTTGGCCGGCCCGGCATTTGGATTTTCAGGCATGCTGTGGCCCTCGCCAGTCCCCGCCGTCGGCGTCCACCCCAATGAAGATCCTCGAGCAACGCATCTACCGCGGTCCCAACCTCTACGCCCACTTTCCGGTCATCCGCCTGCGCTGCGATCTCGGTGAGCTCGAGCGCTGGCCGAGCGCGAAGATCCCCGGCTTCATCGAAGCGCTGCTGACCGCGCTGCCGAGCCTCGAGGAGCACGGCTGCTCGTATGGCGAGCCCGGCGGGTTCGTCAGGCGCATGCGCGAGGGCGAGGGCACCTGGCTCGGGCACGTGTTCGAGCACGTCGCGATCGAGATCCAGAATCTCGCCGGCGCCGACGTGTCGTTCGGCAAGACCCGCGGGACCGGGACCGAGGGCGAGTACTTCGTCGTCTACCAGTTCGAGGAGGAGCGCGTCGGCGAGGCGGCCGGCAAGCTCGCGCTGCGACTGCTGCACTCGCTGATCCCCGGCGAGCTGGGCGTCAAAGATGTACCGGTCGAGCAGGACTTCGAATTTCAATCCGAGCTCGAGGAGCTGATCAGCCTCGCGCAGCGACGCCAGCTCGGCCCGTCGACGGCGTCGTTGGTGCGCGCGGCCGAGGCCCGCGACATCCCGTGGCTGCGGCTCAACGACTACTCGCTCGTGCAGTTCGGCCACGGCCGCTATCAAAAGCGCATCCAGGCGACGGTCACCTCGGAGACCCGCCACATCGCGGTCGCGATCGCCTCCGACAAAGAGGAGACCAACCAGATCCTCGGCGACCTCGGCCTGCCGGTCCCGCGTCAGCAGCTGGTCCGCGACGCTCGGCGGGCCGTGCAGGCGGCCGAGCGGCTCGGCTATCCGGTCGTCGTCAAGCCGCTCGATGCCAACCATGGCCGCGGCGTGTCGATCAACCTGCAAGACGGCGACTCGGTCGCGCTCGCGTTCGAGAAGGCCCGCGAGCACTCGCGCACGGTCATCGTCGAGACCTTCATCCAGGGCTTCGATCACCGCATGCTGGTCGTCAACAGCAAGCTGATCGCGGTGGCCAAGCGCGTGCCCGGGCACGTGGTCGGCGACGGCGAGCACACCGTCGAGCAGCTGGTCGAGATCGTCAACGCCGACCCGCGCCGCGGCATCGGCCACGAGAAGGTGCTGACCCGCATCGAGCTCGATCACCAGGCGCTGCGCCTGATGGAGCTGGCCGGCAAGACCCGCGAGTCGGTGCTCGCGCCCGGCGAGGAGCTGTACCTGCGCTCGACCGGCAACCTCTCGACCGGCGGCACCGCGGTCGACCTCACCGACGTCGTGCACTTCGACAACCGCGAGATGGCCGTGCGCGCAGCCTCGGCGATCGG
>DATLLB010000685.1:0-15333 GCA_035538075.1 Enhygromyxa sp. | reverse complement strand
GCCCGGCACCGGCGGCGTGTCGGCGGGCAGCAGCGCGGGCGGTGGCTCCGGTTGCGGCGCGGGTACGGGCGCGGGCGCGTGTGCAGGAGCGGGTGCGGTGGGCGGAGTCGCTTCGGCGAACTGGGTGGTCGCGTCGCCGTTGTTGCTCGGGCCCTGGGGTGTGCACGCCGATGCGCCGATCAAGAGCAGCGCGATGGTGTGTGTGGGCGACATCATGCAGCGGTAGATCATGCGGAGGTCTCAGGGCAGCTCGAGGCGCGCGAGCTCGCGTTCGACTCGATGGTTGTTCGGGCGCACGGTGAGCGATTGGCGGTAGTACATGCTCGCTTGCTCGAGCGCGCCCTGGGCTTCGGCGATCAGCCCGAGGTTGTAGAGGATCGCTCCGCGAGTGCCTGGTTGCTGCGCGGCCGCGAGCCCGAGCAGACAGGTGAATTCGGCGTCGACCCAGCGCTCGAGGCCGATGTAGCGCAAGCACGCGTTGCCGAGCGACTGCGCGCGAGAGCCCGGCTCGCCACCGCCGAGCTGCGCGAGGCAGGCGTCGGCGTCGAGCGTGGTCGGTGCGCGGCCGGGTCGGTCGCGGCCGAGCGTGGGGTGCTCGTCGATCGTCGCGCGCAGCGGGCCGAGGTCGGCGTGGTAGCGCACGCCGATCACGTCGGTGCTGGCGTCGATGTCCGGCAGCTCGAAGTCGAAGCTCGTGTCGGCGTCGGCCGACCACAGCGAGTAGCTGTGCCGCTCGGCCGTGAGCGCCGCGCCGCCGTCGGTAGCGATCCAGAACTCCCGCTGTCGACGATTGAGCTGCGCCCGATCGCGATACGGCGCCGGATCGCCGCACGGATCGTTGACGCTCGGACAGCTGTGCGGTCGGGCAGGGCGCTTCAGATACCAGCGCACGCTCCCGCCTCCGCCGACCGCGTCGCGTACCTCCCAGAGATCGCCGCGGCGCAGCAGAAACACCTCGGACTCGTAGGGCTCGTGCTCGTCACACTCGTGCAGCGAGCCACGCTCGATCGGCCACGAGCGATCGGCCGCGGCGTAGGGCAGCTCCAGCTCACGACACCCGACCGAGCGCATGCCGTCGCTCGAGATCTTCGGCGGCTCGTCGATGAGCGCGTGGTTGAAGCTGGTCCCGTCGTAGGCGCTCTCGCCATGAAAGCAGGCGCCGTTCCACTCCCAGCCCTGGTAGAGCAGCCAACCCGCGATCAACGAGCTGATGACCTGCTCTTCGTCGGTCTTGCAGCCCTCGTACTGCACGCCGTCGATCTCGGCGGCCAAAAACGCGAGCGACTCCTGCAGTCGCATGCACGCGCACGGCTGCTCCGGGCCGCTCACGAGCGTGCCGGTCTGTGGATCGAAGCGACGCGACTCGACGCTGTCGTCCTCGCAGGCGCCCGCGAGCGCGAGGCACGGGCAGCGCGGCATGTCCATGATCGCCGAACGGGACTCGCTCATGATCAACGCGTGGCTCAGCGCGGGTGGAGAGACGCGATCGTCCTGCAGCCACAGACCCTCGCCGACCAAGTACGGCGAACCGTCGGTCGGCACGAGGATGGTCTGCTCTGCGGTGTAGAGCACGAAGCCGGGCACTGGCGCATTCCCTCGCGGCGAGGGCTCGGGCGCCGACGAAGGTCGCTCTGCGACGGGCTTCACGGGCTCGGCACCGTCGAGCTCGAGCTGCGAGCCGCGGGGCGTGCACGCGAGCATGGCGAGTAGCGCGATTACGGACAGCGAAGCGGAGCGCACGAAGGCGGTGTCCGCCGAGCCGCCAAAAACGGCTCACGCCCGAGGGCGTCGCCGTATTCCGAGCCCGAGCAGCGCCAGCAAGCCGAGCCCGCCGAGCGCCGAGCCGCCGGGCTGCGTCGAGCAGTTGCAACCGGTCGCCTCCTCGCCGCCGATCGGGATGAACGCAGCGCCACCCGTGTCGCCGAAGTCGTCGTCGCCTTCGTCGGTGTCCGAGTCGCCGTCGCCGTCGCCCGAGTCGCCGTCGCCGTCACCATCACCGTCGCCCGAGTCGCCGTCGCCGTCGCCCGGTCCGTCGCACGCGTCGACGCAGATCGGCACCTGTATGGTCGTCTGTCCGCCGTCGTAGTCGAACGCGGTGATCTCCAGGATTTGCGATCCGGACGGCAGCTGGACGTTGCTCCACCCGAACGGCCACTCGTCGTCGGACGCCGGCGGCGCGTCGAAGCCCACCACCGCGAGCTCGGCCGAGAGTCCGCCGAAGTCGTCGACGATGTCGATCACCACGTCGAAGGGCCCCGACACCACCGCGTTGGCGGCCGGCTCGAGCACCACCAGCTCCGGCGGCCCGTCGTCGACCCGCGCTCCGTGGCGCGCGACCATCTCGGCGGTGCCGTTTTGCTGCCCGGCCGGGCACAGCTGATGGGTGCAGTTGGCGGTCCCGCTCACGTCCACGCAGGTCTCGCCGTACTTGAGCCCGAAGTTGGCGTAGCTGCCCATCACCTGGCCAGTCACGCCGACGTTGTCCATGCCCCAGCTGTAGCCGAGCGCGCCGAGGACCGAGAACGCGACCCGGTGCGGATCGAATTGCTTGGCGGCCTCGAGGCAGCCCCAGAACAAGAAGCCGATCGACGCACCATTTTGATCATTGCAGTCGGCGATGCCGACCTGCGGCGAGCAGGTGCCGCCGAACGCCGAGGTGTGATCGGCCGCGTCGCCGAACACGATCATGTCGTAGGGACCGACCGCGGGGCGCTCGAGCGTGAACACGACGTCCCAGTAGATGGTGGTCTCCTTGAGCAGATGCAGCAGCTCCTGCTTCTGCTGCTCGGTCGCGCCGTTCCAGCCGGCGAAGCTCGTAGCCGTGTAGCCGTTGACCGCGATCGAATCGGTCGTCGGATCATTCGTGTCGCCGGCCAGCACCGTGATCGGCTCGGTGTTGATGAAGACGACGCGCTTGGCGTCCGCCCGACCTGGCGCGAGCGCGCAGCAAAGGCCAGCGAGGAGCACGGTCACGCCACGGCGGTTCGAAGTCATGCCGCGATCCTATCACGCTTGGGGCCCCCATCGGCCCGTGCTACCCATCCGCCATGTCGACCACCCGTCAATACGTACTCCGCCAGCGCCCGCAGGGCGTGCTGTCCGACGACGCGCTCGAGCTGCGCGAGGTCGCGCTACCCGAGCTCGGCGCCAACGAGGTTCGCGTTCGAACCACGCACATCTCGATCGATCCGACCATCCGCATCTGGATGAGCGACGTCCCCCAGTACCTCCCGCCGATCGAGCTCGGCGAGGTCGTGCGAGCTCTGGGGGCGGGCGTGGTCGAGGCCTCCAACCACCCCGGCTTCGCCGAGGGTGATGCGGTGCTCGGCTTCAGTGGTTGGCAGACCCGCTTTCAAGGCGACGCGCAGGCGCTCGGGCTGCACAAGCTCCCGCCCGGCACCGACCCGGCGATGGCGATGGCGACGACCGGCATGACCTCGGGCATGACCGCGTACTTCGGCTTGCTCGACGTCACCGATCCCAAGCCGGGCGAGACGCTGGTGGTCGACGCGGCCGCGGGCTCGGTCGGCAGCCTGGTCGGTCAGATCGCGAAGATCAAAGGCTGCCGCGTGATCGGCATCGCCGGCGGGGCCGACAAGTGCAGGTACATCACCGAGGAGCTCGGCTTCGACGGTGCGATCGACTATCGCCGCGAGGACGTCGGCGCTGCGCTCGATCGACTGTGCCCAAATGGCATCGACATCTGCTTCGAGAACGTCGGCGGGCCGATCTTCGACGCGATCCTCATGCGCATGAACCTGTTCGGGCGCGTGTCGATCTGCGGGCTGATCAGCAACTACGACGCGGCCGGCACCGACGAGAAGGTCCCGGGTCCGTACGCGTTCGGCATGATCCTCATGCGCCGGCTCAAGGTGCAGGGCTTCATCATCCTCGACTACATCCCGCGCTTCGAGCAGGCCGCGACCGAGCTGATCGGGTGGCTGAGCGCGGGCAAGCTCAGGGCTCGCACGCACGTGATCGAAGGCTTCACCTCGCTGCCGTCGGCGCTGCGCGAGCTGGTCGGCGGCCAGTCGACCAACATCGGCAAGATGGTCGTGAAGCTCTGAGGCCGCGAACCGCGCCCAGTGCTCCCGCAATGTCACACCAAGGTTTCAGGCCAGAAACGGGACCGTGTATTTTGCTCGGAGTGCCGGTCGCAGTTTGACGGGAAGGTGACAAACGGTCAGAACGCGGCCGCCGTGCTCGCCCCGCTCTCGGTTGCCTTCGCGCTGTTCTCTCCGCCCGCACCGGGAGTCGAGTCGCCGCCGGCCGTCGAGGACGAGCCGGCGGTCTCGCCTCTGATCCCGCCCAAGGAGCTCGAGCGCATGCGACCGCGTCCGCTCGGCACCGGCGGCGCGGTGTGGAAGCCGACCAGCGGATTGAAGATCGAGTCGAACGACGAGATGTTCGCGATGACCTTCCGTCTGCGCGTGCAGATGCGCTACGAGCTGCAGCACGATCACGACGGCAACGACACCAGCAACGTGTTCTCGATCCGTCGCGCGCGGCTGCAGTTCAAGGGTCACCTGTTCGGCAAGCACAACAAGTACTACCTGCAGATCGCAATCTCGCCGAGCGACATGGGCTGGACGGCGGACGGCCCGAGCTTCACCCCGATCCGCAACTGGGAGCTCTCGTTCGACTACCTGCGCGATCTGACGGTCACGGTCGGGCAGATGAAGGTCAACTTCAACCGCCAGCGCGTGATCTCGTCGGGTGATCTGCAGCTGCCCGATCGCACGACCGTCAACAACGAGTTCACGCTCGATCGCGACGTCGGCATCAAGCTCCACTCCGAGGATCTCGGCGGCATCGGCTACCTGCGTTACTCGCTCGGCGTCTTCAACGGCGAAGGCCGTGACGGCTACCGCGTCGACGACATGGGCATGCTCTACGTCGGGCGCGTGGAGGTCATCCCGACCGGCGACGCCAACGATGATTGGATGTACGACGAGGTCGACTGGGCTCGCTCGCTGCGGCCGTCGTTCGTGATCGCCGGCTCCTATGCCTTTCACGATCGCGCCAAGCGAGACCGCGGCAGCCTCGGCAATCGGCCGCTCGACGAGGGCACCACCAACTTTCACCACGCGCAGGCCGACATGCTGCTCAAGTACGCCGGGCTCTCGCTGACCGGCGAGTTTCACTGGCGCAAGGGCATCCGCGACTACGGCGACGCGACCACGCTCGACGACATGGGCATGGAGGTCCCCGCTCCGCGCGTGCCTGCCCGCAACGGGCTCGGCTACTTCGTGCAAGCGGGCTTTCTGATCCCCCGCGTGCCGCTCGAGATCATCGGGCGCTGGGGGCAGATCATCAGCGTCGGCGACGGCAGCGAGACCAGCCTGGCCGACAGCGAAGAGGTCGGCGGCGGCGTCAGCTGGTACATCGCTCGGCACTCGCTCAAGCTCTCGGCCGACTATTTCCGGCTGCGCTCGGACGCCTACGACGTCGAGACGCTGAGCTTCGTGCCGGAGCCGTGGTCGCGCAGCGTCGATCAGTTTCGCGTCCAGATGCAGCTCGCGTTCTGAGCTCAGCGCTGCCCCGCGGCCGCGCGCATGCTGGGGCGCTGGCGCGAGCGCAGCGCGTCGTCGAGGATCGTATGCAGCTCCGACCGCTTCGGCTGCCAGCCGAGCTGTGCGATCGCCCGCGACGGATCGGCGACCAAGCGCGGCGGATCGCCCGGCCGTCGCGGACCGATCGCATGCGGGACCGGCTTGCCCAGGACCGCGCCAGCCGTGTCGATCACCTCGCGGACCGAGTACCCGCGCCCGGTGCCGAGGTTGATCGCGCCGACCGTCTCGCCGCCCTCCAGCCGCTCGAGCGCGAGCAGGTGCGCCGACGCGAGGTCCTGCACGTGCACATAGTCGCGGATGCAGGTGCCGTCGGGCGTGTCGTAGTCGGTGCCGTAGATGCTGACCGGAGCGCGCAGGCCGAGGCCCGCGTCGAGCACGATCGGGATCAAGTGCGTCTCGGGCTCATGGTTCTCACGCAGTGTGCCATCCGGGTGTGCACCCGCGGCATTGAAGTAACGCAGGGCCGCCCAGCGCAGACCGTACGCATGCTGCCAGGCCTCGAGCGCGAGCTCGACGGCGAGCTTGCTGGCGCCGTAGGCATTGACCGGCTCGCGTCGCGCGTGCTCCGGAATCGGGACTCGCTTGGGCGTGCCATACACGGCAGCGGTCGACGAGAACAAACACGCCTGCACGCCCTCGTCGCGCAGCGCCCCGAGCAGCGCGAGCGTGCGCACCAGATTGATCTCGAAGTAGAGATCGGGCCGAGTCACCGACTCGCCAACCTGAATCTTGCCTGCAAAGTGGGCGACCGCGCCGACGCGATGGCTGACGCAGATCTGCCGGATCAGTCGAACGTCGCCGATGTCGCCGACGATCATCGTGATCGAGGTCGGCAACGCGGCGGCCGTGCCACCCGAGAGATCGTCGAGGACGACCACACGACGACCCGCGTCGGTGGCCATCCGTGCGAAGTGACTGCCGACAAAGCCGGCTCCGCCAGTGATCAAGATGGTGTTGCGTTGGTTCATCGGCCACTCGCGCCCGTTGCAAGCGCGAGGCCGTGGGCACCACTCACGCGCTGCCACTCACGCGCTGATGGGCCCGGCGACCAACACCTGCGCCGTCTGCTTGGTCTGCTTCGCGTAGCGATCGGCGATCCGCCGCGCCGCCTCGGCGCCGGTCTCGGCGTAGGCCAGCGCGACGATCGAGCCACCAAAGCCTCCGCCGGTCAGTCGCGCGGCGAACACCTCCGGGTCGGCCATCGCGATCGCAACCAGCGTGTCGATCGCCGGCAGCGAGACCTCGAAGTCGTCGCGCATCGACGCGTGCGACTCGGCGAACAGCTGGCCGAGCGTGTGCAGCTCGCCGCGCTCGATCGCCGCGACCGCGTCCAGCACCCGTTGATTC
The DNA here is from genome assembly GCA_035538075.1 of Enhygromyxa sp. Classification (GTDB taxonomy): domain Bacteria; phylum Myxococcota_A; class Polyangia; order Nannocystales; family Nannocystaceae; genus Plesiocystis. The sequence goes on along the minus strand of DATLLB010000685.1, from coordinate 8,413 downwards.
TCGCTGATCACGTGACGAACGCGGCGATTGAGCGGCGCAGGCAAGCTCGCCGCGAGCGCGAGATCCTCGGGCCCGAGCTCGCGCAGCAGCGAGACCCCGAGCTTCCGCGCTGCGGCCTCGCACTCCGCCCGCCGGACGCGATAGCTGCCGCTCGCATGATCATGGAAGATGCCCGACTCGATCACCAGCAGGTCGATGTCGTGCGGCAGCGGGACGTGGCGCAGCTCGAGGCTGCGCGTGTCGATGAACAGCGCCGAACCAGGCTCACCGAGGCTCGAGCACAACTGATCCATCGCGCCGACCGGCGCACCGACGATGTCGTTCTCGGCCCGCTGTCCGAGCAGGGCCAGCTGCACGTCGTCGAGCGCGAGCGCGAACGCTTCCCGCAGGCCGCGGAGCAGCGCGACCTCGAGCGCGGCGCTCGAGGCCAGCCCGCTGCCGAGCGGCACGTCGGAGCTGATGCGCAGCTCCGCGCCGCCGAGCACATGGCCGGCCGTGCGCGCGGCGAATGTGCAACCCATCACATAGTCGAGCCAGTCGCCGCGCCGTCGCTCCTCGCCGAGTCGATATTCTTCCCAGCTGCCAATCTCGCGACTCCACGCACGGATCAGATCGTCGTCGCGCCTGCGCAGCTCGACGTTGGTGCGCTGGGGGATCGGCGTCGGCAGCACGAAGCCGCCGTTGTAGTCGGTGTGCTCGCCGATCAAGTTCACGCGCCCAGGCGCGCTCGCATGCACGCTAATCATGGTGAATCTCGACGGCGCGCAGCTCCTCGGCCTTGGCCTCGGGCAGGGTGTCGGCCGTGAACACGCCGGCCGCGACCTCGCTGCCGGCCAGGTATTTCTGGCGCCCGGGCATGCGCAGCCAGGGCAGGATCTCGAGGTGCAGGTGGACGTGCGGATGCTCGCCGCGCGTGGGCGCCTGATAGAGCGCCAGCACATACGGCATCGGCTGCTGCCACAGTCGATCGAGCTTGCGCAGCGCAATCTGCAGCGCCCGCGCGAAGTCCCGCTGCTCGGCAGGATCGAGCCCGTCGAGCAGCGGCACCGGGCGGGCCGGGGCGATCCAAATCTCGTAAGCCCAGCGCGCGCACACGGGCACCCACGCGATCGCATGTTCGCCGACGTAGAGCGTGCGCCGCTGCACCTCCCGCTCGGCCGCGATCAGCTCGGCGAGCAATCCGCGGCCGCGCGCCTCGTAGTGGCTGCGCTGCAGCTCGACCTGGCGCTGCACGACCGGGGGGATGAACGGATAGGCGTAGATCTGCCCGTGCGGGTGATGGAGCGTGACGCCGACCTCGACCCCGCGGTTCTCGAACGGCAGCACATAGGCCACGTCCTCGCGCGCGCCGAGCAGCTTGGTGCGATCGGCCCAGACCTCGACGATCAACGCGATGTGATCGAGCTCGAGCGCGCCCAGTGAGGTGCTCGGATCCTGCGTGAACACGACCACCTCGGTGGTGCCGAGGCCCGGCGCGGTCTCGACGATCTCCTGCGGCGGCGCCACGGTCGAGCCGAGCGCCGAGAACAGATTGTCGAACACCGCGACGTCCCAGCGCCCGCCCGGAACCTCGGTCGGATGGGCTGGATCGCTGGTCGGCGCGAGCGGGTTCCACTCGGGCGGCGGGAGGAAGGTGCGATGCTGACGGTGGCCCGCATAGACCACCCACTCGCCGCGCAGCGGATGCCAGCGCAGGTGCGAGCTGCTGGCGCTGACCATGCCCGCGGCCGGAGCCTCGATGTGCTCGTCGATCGGCTCGCGGCCGTAGAGCGTGAGCGCGCGACCATCCGGCTTTTGCAGCGAGCGACGATGCATCACCAGACCTCCGGGTCGACGTCCATCGCGACCTCCTTGCGCTTGCCTCGGGTCGCCGCGGCGATGCGCTCGACCGGGCCCTTGGGCTCGCGGTCCATCGTCAGCAGCCCATTCTTCTCTTGAAAGGTGTCGGTCAGCTGCGTGTAACAAAACCCCGCGATCCCGCCGCAGGCATGCAGCGCACGCAGCAATCCTTCATAGGCGGTCACGAACTCCTCCGAATTGGTCACGCGGCTATAACCCCAACCTCGCTCGCCGCCAGACAGCAGCGCGATGCCACCAAATTCGGACAGCACCACGGGATACTGCGTGAGCTTGAAGTCGGGCAGCAGCAGCGCGCGGCCGCCCGGCTGCTGGCGCTGCAGCACCCGCTCGACGCTCTCGGAGCTGGCGTAGCGCTCGCGCAGCAGCAGCGGGTTCGAGGCGTAGTCGTGGATGGTGATGATGTCGGTGGCGACGTGCTCCCAGCCGTCGTTTCCGACCACCGGTCGGGTCGGATCGAGCGTCTTGGTCAGGTGGTAGAGCGAGCGCACGTAGTCACGGTGTGCGGGGTTCGTGGCTAGATCCGGCACACCCCACGATTCATTGAGCGGAACCCACGCCGCAATGCACGGGTGCGAGTTGTCGCGCCGCACCGCCTCGACGAATTCGCCGACCAGCCGCTCGACCGCGAGCGTGGTGAATCGATAGGGGCTCGGCATCTCCGCCCACACGACCAGCCCGAACAGATCGCAATAAAACAGCCAGCGCGGATCCTCGAGCTTCTGGTGCTTGCGCACGCCGTTGAAGCCGAGCGCGAGCGTCAGCTCGACGTCGCGCAGCAGCGCGGCGGAGTCCGGCGGCGCCATCAACGTGTGCGGCCAATAGCCCTGATCGAGCACCATCTTCAAATAGAAGGGCCGGCCGTTGAGCATGAAGCGGTTGCCGTGCACGCCGAACGAGCGCAGCGCGGTGTAGCTCCAGACCGAGTCGACGCGTCGGTCGCCGCTCCACAATTCGATCTCGGCCTCGATCAGCGTCGGGTGCGACGGGCTCCACAGCAGGTGATTGCGATAGTCGTCGATGCCGGGATCGGCGAACGCGATGCGGCGCACCAATTCGAGGTTGTGGGTGAGCTGGTAGCGATCGTCGGCGAGCAGCTGATCGCGGTGGTGCAGCCGCGCGCGGACCGTCATGCCGGGCTCGAGCCGGCCGGCGAACTCGAGCGCGAGCCCCATCTCCCAGTGCTCGAGGTGCGGGATCCAGGAGATTCGGTCGATCCGACAGTGCGGGACCGGCTCGAGCCAGACCGTCTGCCAGATCCCGGTCGTGCGCGGGTACCAGATCTCGTGCGGCTCGGCGAGCCAGTCCTGCTTGCCGCGGGGCTTGGCGAGGTCGGTCGGATCGTCGATGGCGCGCACGACGATCTCCAGCGAGTCGCTGCCGTCGAGCACCGAGGTGATGTTGATGAAGAACGGCGTGTGCCCGCCGCGGTGGCGAATGACAGGCCGTCCGTTCACCCACACCCGCGACTCGTAGTCGATCGCGCCGAAGTGCAGCAGCAGGTCCTGCCCGAGATAATTCCGGGGCACTCGCATGCGCTTGCGATACCAACACACCGGATGAAAGCCGCGATCATGGATGCCGCTGGCCTCGCTCTCGGGCGGAAACGGCACGCGAATGGTCCGGTCGAACACGACCGCGCTCGGCTCCACCCAGCGTGCGTCGTCGTCGTACGCGAATTCCCACTCGCCATCGAGCGCGAGCCATTCATCGCGTTGCATCTGCGGGCGCGGATGTACGCCGCGCGCGAGCCAGCGCTCCGCCGGTCTCGTCATTCAACCTCCAAGCTCAAATGAGGTGGTTCGTCGTCCATTTCAGCGCTGGACCGTCGTCGACGCCGAGTACGAGACGCCGACGGGCTTCGGCCGACGGGCCTTGTCGTTGCGCACGGTCGTACGAGACGCCGCCGCTTGCTCGACGTAGATCCACATCTCCTCCCAGGTCGCCTTCCACGAGTGCTCGGCGAGGTAGGCGTCGGCATGGATGACACGCGCGTAACGATCGGAGCGCAGCGCCTCGTCGATCGCGTCCGAGAACTCGCCGAAGTCCTCGGCGATCCATGCCAAGCCGTCGCGGCCGAACGGCTCGACGACGTTGGGGATCGGCGTCGCAACCACCGGCTTGCCGGCGGCGAGCAGCTCGGCGGCCCTGCTCGGGGACGTGAACTGCGTGGCGTCGCTGCACGAGAGCGGCAGCATCGCGACGTCCCACCCGGCGATGTAGGCGGTGAGCTGGGTCTGCGGCTTGGCCCCGAGCCAGTGCAGGTTGGGGCTCTGCGGCAGCGTCGCGAGGTCGAGGCCGACGATCGGACCGACCATCACGAACTGCAGATCCGGCCGCGTGCTCGCGAGCTGACCGAGCAGCGCCATGTCAACGCGCTCGTCGATCACGCCGCAGAAGCCCACGCGCGGGTGCGGGATCTCGTCTTGATCGGGCGGCTCGATCAGCTGCTCGCGCGCCCGCCCGAAGTAGCCGACGTCGACGCTCGACATGAACGGGTACACGTGCGCGTGCTGGGCGAGCGGCCGCGTGTGACGGCAGAGGCTGTGGCTGTCGGTGAAGATCACGTCGGCGCGCTCGAACAACCAGCGCTCGCGCTGCGCCCACTCGCTCGGCGTGATCCGGCCGCGCCGCGGCGCCTCCGTGCAGTCGTAGACGATCACGCTGGCCTTGAGGTGGTCGGTGAAGCCGACCGCCATCGGCGTGCAGTACCAGAGCACCGGTCGCGTCTCGCCCAGCTCGCTCAGCACTCGATTGACCATCCGACGCAGCGCGACCTCAGCCTGGGCGCGCGGAGTGTTGGGCGGCAGGTGCGGAATCGCGAGCAGCACGCCTTCGACGGTCTGCGACAGCGCGAGCCTCGGCGCAGCCGCGTCGAACACCGGCTCTTCGAAGTACACGACTCGACGCTCGCGCGGGCACTGACTGAGCAGGTGCTGCGGACGCTGCCCCGAGCCCCAAGGAACGTGGGAGAAACACAAGATCGATTCGCGCGACACGTGCCGGGCGGGACTGCACGGGTCGTACCAGCCCGCGCGCGGCGGCGCGGCGATTATGACGCCTGATTTCGTTATGATGCGCCGATGGAGAAGGTCACCGGAATCGGCGGATTTTTCTTTCGCGCCAAAGACGAGCGAGCGTTGGCGCGGTGGTATCAGCAGCACCTCGGTGTCGCGCTCACGCCGACCAGCTACGACGGCGAGCCGTGGACGCAAGAGGCCGGCGCGACCGTGTTCGCACCATTCCCCCAGGACACCAAGATGTTCGGGCGCGCCGAGCAGCAGTGGATGATCAACTTTCGGGTCCGCAACCTGAGCGCGATGGTCGAGCAGCTGCGTGCTGCAAGCATCGAGGTCGAGGTCGATCCCGAGGTCTATCCCAACGGAGTGTTCGCCTCGCTGCGCGATCCCGAGGGCAACCCGATTCAGCTGTGGGAGCCGCAGGACAACCGCGGCTGATCACCCTCGTCGTAAAGTAAAAAGATGGCCGAGGCGCATCGGGGCGACCTCGGCCATCAGCGGACAGCTCCGCTACTTGCCCTTTCCGGGCTTGTTCGGCTTCCCGGGCTTGTTCGGCTTCCCGGGCTTTTCGGGCTTCCCGGGCTTTTCGGGCTTCCCGGGCTTGTTCGGCTTCTGTGGCTTCTCCGGCTTTTCGGGCTTCTCCGGCTTGTCGTCGTCGTCGTCGTCGTCGGGGTCAGGCTCGGGTTCGGGCTCGGGCTCAGGCTCGGGCTCGGGCTCAGGCTCGGGCTCGGGTTCGGGCTCGCAGACGTCCTCGAAGTCGCCGCAGCAGTCGCCGTACTCCGAGCATTTCTCGTCGCACCAGCAACCGTCGGGATGCTCCTCGCCGCAGAAGCCCTCACAGCTCGGATCCTCGGGATCCGGCTCGGGCTCGGGTTCGGGCTCGGGCTCCGGATCGGGATCGGGATCGGGATCGGGATCGGGGTCGGGCTCCTCGGCGTCACAAGGCGTGAAGCACGAGACCGAGGCCACATGCGCGTCGATCTTGCTGTGGCTGTTGTTCGAGAAGGTCGTGACGTTCTCGTCGACCGAGGGCGCCATGATGTAGGGGGCATCCTGGGAATCGTGCGGCGCCCCGAAGTTGTGGCCGATCTCGTGGGCGACGATGATCGTCGACTCCTTGCCCTCGCCCAGCCAGTTGCTGACGGCGGCGCCCTTGTCCTCCCTGCACGTCGTGCCGATGAAGGCCAGGCCGACGGTGCCCGACTCGTTGCGGCCCACGAACAAGTGCGCGAGCCCATAGTCGGGCAATTCGCTCTTCTTGTACGAGGCGAACTGGTCGAGCGGCAGGTTGCCCGCGTTCTGGCTATTCCACGAGGGTCCCCCCGAGCTGGGGTAGCTGCGCACCTCGCCGACCGAGAACCCATAATTGAGGTCCGCGCGATAGATGCCGTCGGTCTCGTTGAGGCGCGCGAGCATCTCGTTCTCCGAGCCCGTCGCGCCGCCCATCTTCTGCACGTGGGTATAGTCGGAGACCAGCGCGATGCTGATCTGCTTGCATTGCGCCGAGGCTTCCGCAGGTCCGTCGGCGTATGCATAGGTCGCATGCGCAGCCTGGGCATCGGCGGTCGCGCAGGTCGTGTCCGAGGGTTCGGGCGCGTCGATGTCGAGATAATCGTCGAGCGACGAGTGGGTCATCAGCAGCTCGCCGGTCTCGCTGCGCCGGACCTCCCATAGCCCCTCGCTGGTGTGGATGAGCCCCTCGAAGCCCGCATCGGTGAGCTTCACGCGAATCCACGAATTCGGATCGCCGACGACATACCCGCGATAAGGGACCTCGAGGCCCGCCTGCTCGGGCGTGAGCACGACCCCGTCGCGCACGACCACGGCATCCCGGGCCAATAGTTGGGTATTGCGCACCAGCGCGATCTCCAGCGCATTCGGCCCGGCCATGAATCGAATGCGGTTCTCGGTGATCTCGAGCTCGGAGACCTCGAGCTGCAGATTCAATATGGCCTCCGCTGCCGCGTCCTCGGCCGCGATCATCTCGCTGTCACAGCCAACGATACAAAGGGCTGGTGAAAACGCGAGAGCAGCCGTGAGGGTGCGAGTGACAATACGGGGTTGGGCACGCAGATGCGCGCTGCGTTCGAGTTGTTTGCGATTCACCATGTCTCGGTTGTAGCGATTCGCGAATCGTAGGGCAATCGGTTTGTTCGTAAGCGAAGATTCATATTAATTGCGACTGCATCGAGTGGCGACGGTGGCCCAATTGTCAATGCGGATATCTGTCCAATGCGGGATTGCCGATTGAGGCGAACGTCCCGAAGGGGCAAAAGGCCCCGGCTAACCATGCACTAAATGTCAAAGTGAGCAGTACGGGAATTTATCCCTGTCAATGCATCGCGGGATCGGGTTGCGCACTTCGCTCGATCGCGCGCTTGATCGCGGTAATTTCGTCGATGCGGGCGCTGCGGTCATCGGGATCGCCAGCGCCGAGGATCAGCCGGAGCTGCCGGCCATCCGCGACGCGCAGCAGCAAGGTCTCACCGTCGACCTCGACCGCGCTCAGCTGTGCGTGAGGGATGACGAACAGCTCATCGCCGCCGCGCATACCCACGATCGCGGCTGTGTTCACATGGAGCTCGCACGCACAGCCCTCGTCGTCGCGATCCGCGACTCGCCACATCCTCCACTTCGATCCGGCGCTGGCCCGCAGCAACGGCAATGCCGCCAGGCCGCTGGCGAGCACCCCGTTGCCGACCAGCGCCACGACCGGTCCTGCGAGTGCCGCGAGCATTGCCCAGCCGCCGCCGCTTTGATCGAACACCAAGTCGGTCGCGCCCATGCGCGCGACCGCATGCCACGCGAGCAGCGTGGCGACCACCGTGATCAGGATCGAAGCCCCGCCCCACAACAGCGGCGATCGACCTCGGCTCGCGGCGTAGCCGATAATCGCCACGGTCAGCGTCAGCGCGAGCGCGGCGGTCAGGATCACGGGCCAAACCCCGTCAAATCAGGCGACCAGCAGCTTACCGGTGGCCGTTGGATCGATCTGTCCGCGGATGTCGACCTGCGCGTGGACGGTGATCGTGCACGCGTTGGTGGTTGGGTCGCAGTGGTCGGGCACGGGGATCTGCACGGCCAGCTCGCGCTCGCTGCCGGGCTCGAGATCCTCGTCGACCGCGACATGGGTCTGACCGATCAGCTCGCGGCTCCACGCGGGCATCAAGTGGTTGCGGCTGTCGAGCTCGCGCGCCTGCTCCTCGGTCAACGCCATGCCTTGCCCGTCGCTCCAGTGGCGGTGACGGAGGATCACGCGCAGCACCACGCCCTCGACTCGCGCGGTCTTGGTGCCGCCGGTCAGGCGCAGCTTGGCCTCGGCGGTCTGGCCAGGGGCGACGCGGCCGCTCCAGCCCTCCTCGTCGGCCAGGAATTCAACTCGGGCGCCCTCGCTGCCCAGGGTCTCGCGCATCTTGTCGGAAAAGCCCATTGCTCTCGCTTCGCCTCGCTGGGGTCGGCCGCGAGCTTATCAAGAAAGGCTCGGAAGCGGGCGGCAACTTGCAAGCGCGAGGGAGGGCTGCTACGATGGCCACGGG
>DATLLB010000684.1:0-15147 GCA_035538075.1 Enhygromyxa sp. | reverse complement strand
GTGCAGCGGGGTGCCGGAGTCGATCGCCAGGCCATCGACGGTGCGCAGGCGCTCGGCGTCGACATGCTCGAGCGCATGCTCGGTGGTCGGTGAGTACTGGACCTTGGTGTGGGCGATGACCTGGTCGATCATGCGCGGCGTCAGGGCGCCGTGGGATTGATTGGCGACGCGCTCGAGCAGCTCGCGATCGCCGAACAGGTGGAGCAGCTGATCGCCCGTGCGCGTGACCTCTTCATCGCGGTAGCCGGCCTCGACCTCGCGCATGGCCGCGGTGCCGCCGATGATCTCGGGCAGCACGTGACGCAGGGCCGGGTGGCGCTTGATCCTGGCGACGGCGATCGGGGCCATCTCGCTGTCGCGCTCGGGCAGGTCGGTGAACACCCGGCGCGCCTGCTTGGCGATCCACGAGTGGAAGGTCCGGACCTCGACGTCGCGCACGCCCAGGCGCTCGAGCAGCGCGAGCACCAGGCGACGTAGGCCGCGAGTCGGCACCAGCACCAGCGCCGAGAATTTTTTCTTGCTGGCGATCGCCTGCGCGCGCAGGTGGGCGACGCGGTGCAGCGCGACGGTGGTCTTGCCGAACCCGGCCTCGCCGAGCACCAGCAGCGAGCGCTGGCGATCGAACTCGACCGCGTGACGCTGCACGGGATCGAGCTCGACCTCGATCGGCGAGCTGAGCTTGGAGCGATTGGCGAGGTCGCGCAGCGGGAGCAGGCCGGCGGTGAGCAAGCTGGGCTCGGCGGTCCACTCGCCGGACTGCGGGTCGCGGCGCCAGCAGGCGTCGCCGTCGTCGAGCTCGCGCAGCTCATGGCCGACGCAGCGCAGCACGGCGCGTGCCAGCACGGTGCCCTCGACGCTGCGGCCGTCGTCGAGATCGATGTCGTAGTCGTCGTCGACAACGTGGCCGAGGAACACGGCCGCCAGCGGCGCTTGCTCCCAATCGAGCAACACCACGGCCCCCGAGACCAGCGCGTCGGGCCCGAGGATCACGTCGCGCGTGCGGCCTCCGCTGCGCACGCGCAGGTGGCCCTGGCAGCGGGCCGAGGGCTGGCGGGACCAAATCGCAGCACACAGGGCCTCGACCTCGGCGATGCGATCGAGCTCGCTTCGGGTCAATACGCGTCGTGGGGCTTGCATGGTAACGGGCCAATTGGCGGTATGAGGCGCTGCATTGCAAGGCTGTCGAAAAAATTTTGTGCGCGGTAGGATTGGCCTATTCAGAGCAGGGCAAAGCAGATCGCCCGGACCATCACAGCCGCCGCGCTGCTCGCCGTGGTCGCGCTCGGCGGTTGTGATCGGCAGGAGAGCGAGCCGCCGATCGAGCCGCCCGCGTTGCACGAGACGGCGCCGATCGATCTCGCGTCGCTGTGCAGCAGCGAAGCGACGCGTGCGTGGGCGGTGCTCGATGCGAGCGGATCGATCGTCGCGGTCACGCGCGGTCGCTGCCTCGGGCGCGTCGAGGATCCCGAGCAAGGACCGCTGTGGCACCTCGTCGCGCAGCTGCAAGGTCGTGATGAAACGCGACCGAGCTGGGAGCTGCACACGTGGCTGGACACCAGCGGGCAGCCGCGCCACGCCGAGTTTCGTACGCCGGAGTTGGTCACGCGCTTCGCCTGGGCCGAGGGAAAATTGTTCGTGCGCAGGCTCGGCGACCAGCTCGCGCTCGAGCAGGCGAGCGCGGCCTGGGTGATCCCCAATCATGCGCTCTACGTGCGCGAGGTGATGCTGCGGCTCGGGGTGATTCGGCAAGTGGGGTGGGTGCCCGAGCAGGATCGGATCGCCACGCTCGAGCTGACGCTCACGCAGCTCGACGGCGATCGTGCGCAGGCCAGCGCAGGGACGAGCGTGCTCGCGCTCGAAGGCGCGGCGGAAGGGCTCGCGGGCCTGCAGATCGGCCCGGTGATGGCTGGCGACGCGCTGATCTACCGACCGCTCGCACATGAAGAGCTGGCCGAATTTCTGCCGGCCGTGCCGAAGCCTCGCTATGTCGCGTCGGAGGATCTGCGGCTCGAGCCGATCGAGATCCCCGGCACCTCGTCGGGCGCACCCAAGCTCGCGGGCGAGCTGGTGATCGCTGCGTCTGCGAGCGCCGAGCGAAAACCGGCGGTGCTGTTCCTCGGCGGCGCGGGGCCGCAGGATCGCCATGGGATCGTGCCGCACAGCGGCGTCGACATCGGCAGCCATGAGCTGCACGACGCGCTCGCGCGGGCGGGCTTTGTCGTGCTGCGCTTCGACGATCGCGGGGTCGGGGCCAGCGAGATCGGTGACGAGGCGACGCCGGGGTTTCTCGAGCTGGTCGATGACGGTCGGCGAGCGCTGAATTTTCTGGCGAGTCGGCCGGAGATCGACCCGAGCGAGATCCTCGTGATCGGCCATGGCGAGGGCGCGCTGCAGGCCTCGATCCTCGCGGCCGAGCGCGTGCGTGCGGGCAAGCGCAAGCACCCGATCGCCGGGTTGGTGCTGCTGGCGGGGCCCGGTCGAAATCTTCGCGAATTGGTCTACGACGAGATCCGAGCCTCGATGCTCGGTCGTAGCGACGGCGAGATTCGGACCATCGTCACGCGCGCGCAGCAGGTCCACGACGCTGCGCTCGCGGGTGAAGATCTGCCGGCCAGCAGCGAAGGGGCGCGTCGCTGGATGGTCGAGGCCTTCGCCGAAGACCCGCTCGCGCGACTGGCCAAGGTGCGGGGGCCAATTCTCGCGCTGCAGGGCGGCAAGGACTTCCAGGTCAGCCCCGAGCGCGACTTTGGGCCGATTCAGGCGTACATCGAGCGCAAGGCGGCAAAGGGCAGCGCGGCGGAGCTGTTCGCCGAGCTCGATCATCTGTTCAAGCCCGAGCTTGGCGTCTCGACGCCGGGGCACTATGCGGATCTGCGTCGGCGTGTGGATCCGGCGTTCATCGAACGCGTGGTCACCTGGTCGCTCGAGATCTGTGCCCGCTGAGTTCGTGCTACATCGCTGCGCGAATGAGCGAAGCGTTCGATGTCATCGTGGTTGGGGCCGGTTATGCAGGCATTCACTGCGCGGCGGAGCTCGAGCGCATGTCACCGACATCGCGCGTGCTCACGCTCGAAGCGAGCGATCACATCGGCGGTCGTGCGTGGACCAAGCCGGCCGAGGGTGATCGTCCGGCCGTCGACATGGGCGCGCACTACTTTGGTGTCGATCACAAACGCGTGCATGCGCTCGCGCGGCGGCTGGTCGGCGACGATCAGATCTACAGCCACATCCCCAACTTCGGGCCGGATCCGGCGTTTCGCACCTTGCTCGATCGCGAGTGGCGACTGACCACGCGGCAGTCGAGCTTCTTCAACATTCAGGGGCTGTCCAAGCGCGCGCCGCTGATCGATCGCATCCGCATCTTCGAGTCGCTGACCGGCTACTTGGCGCTCGAAGGGCTGGTCAACGTGCGCGAGCCCTGGAAGACGCCGCGGGCCGAGCGGCTCGATCGCACGACGGTCGCCGAGTGGATCGCCGGACAGGGCATGCCGCATTGGATCGACGATCTGTGGGAGCTCGGCTGCGTCGGCCTGCTCAGCGCGCCGCCTCAGCAGGTCTCGCTGCTCTACTGGCTCTGGTACAACGCGAGCAACGGCGGCTTTTTGCAGGCCGCCAACGACTTCACCGATGGGCCGCAGGAGTTTGGTGTGCGCGGCGGTCTGGGTGGGCTGCTGGGTCGGCACGCGCAGGAACTGCGTGGGGAGGTGCGGTTTGGTGCGCCCGTGGTCGAGATCGATCACGGTGAGCCGGAGCGGGTTCGCGTCACGCTCGCGAGCGGCGAGCAGCTGACGGCGAAGCACGTGGTCGTGGCCGTGTCGCCGGCGACGGCCGGCAAGACCATCCGCTTCGTGCCTGCGCTCGGCGAGGCGCGGCAGCGACTGCACGAGCAGCCGATGGGCCACGCGTGCAAGGCCGTCATTCACTACGAGACACCGTGGTGGCGCGACAGCCATGGGCACCACTTCATCGGCTATGGCGGCGGCGCGGGCAGTCAGGGCGCGGAGTGGGGGCTCGACACGACCGATCCCGCGACCGAGCACTACACGATGATGGTGTTTCTGAATCCGGTGCTGTTTGCTCGCGGCGGCGAACGTGAGGCGCTGGTCGCCGAGGAGCTGGTGCGCATGAGCGGCGACGAGCGAGCGCGCGATCATGCGGGCATGGATCTGTTCGACTGGACGACCGAGTCGGTCGTCGGCGGCGGGCCCAACACGATCATGGGCTGCGGCGTGCTCTCGCAGCTCGAGCCTGCGTTTCGCCGGCCCGAAGGTCCGCACGCGCGGCTGCACTTCCCCGCGGCCGAGTACGCGCTCGAGTTTTGTGGCTACGTCGAAGGGGCGCTCGAGGCTGGGGAATTCACGGCGGTGCAGGAGCACGAGGCCATGCAGGGGACACGCAAGCGAAGCGAGCGTCGCGGTCGCGGTCCCAAGCCGCTGCAGACGATCGGCAGCGCGGCTGCGTTCGCGACGATCGTCCCGGTCGCGCGGCTGGTCGGGTTGTTCAGCAATTCTTCACGCTAGCGACTCGGACTCGGACCGTGCTCGGCTTCGCCTCCGCGCGCTCCGACACCCTCGCTACGCTCGGGCCCAAAGGTCCGACTCGCTAGCTGACTGTAGTCAGTCCGGCTCGAGTCGCGAGCGCACGACCGCAGGATCGATCTGCTCGTCGGTCCACAACCGCCGCCCCTCCATCCCGCCGGCGACCGTCAGCACCTCGCCGCTCAGGTGCCGGGCCAGCGCGGGCGAGCTCAGAAAGACGACGGCGCGCGCAACATCCTCGGGCCGCGCGAGCTGGCGCAGGGGCATGGTCGCGCAGACCTTCTCGATCGTGCCGGGCTGATCGAGCGACGCGGCGGCCATCGGCGTGACCGTCCAGCCGGGCTCGACCAAGTTGATGCGCGCCCACGGATCGAGCTGGACCAGCTCGTTCTTGAGGCTGCGCATGAGCCCGTGCAGGCCCGCCTTGCTGACCGCGTACTCGACGTGCTTGGCCTCGCCGAAGCGACCGGCGGTCGAGCCGATCAAGCAGATGCTCGCGCCGAGGCCGTCGACGCGCGGACCGTGGGCGGCCAGCTGCGCGGCGAAGCTACGGCACGTGTAGATGGTCCCGAGCAGGTTGACGTCGAGCACCTCGCGGATGCGTTCAGGCGCGAGCTCGTGCAGCGGCTTGTCCTCGGGCGGCCAGATGCCGGCGTTGGCGATCACCACGTCGACTCGACCAAAGCGCTCGCGCGCGCGCTCGAACAGCGGATCGAGGGCCCCGGGCTCGCGCAGGTCGGCGGCGCCGATCAGCGAGCGCTGGCCCCAACCCTGAAGGCCGACCAAATCCTCGAGCTTGTAGGCGCGGCTGTTGCAGTGCAGGACCAGGTTCACGCCCTCCTGCGCGAACGCGAGGGCGATCGCCTCGCCGATGCCTCCGGACGCGCCGGTGATCAGGACCGTGAGACCTGCGAGCTTGGTGTCCACGAGCGGATCGTACAATTGCCGTGCGTGGCGTTGGTGTATGCGTAACACTTTGGCCATGACGACGCCGACCGATCACCCCGCGCGCATGGATCGTGCTCACCGCTCGCTGCTCGGGCTCTCGGTCGGGGACGCGTTCGGCGAGCGCTTCTTCGTGCAGCCGGGCGTGATCGTGCAGTGGTTGGGCGAGCGCCGCGTGGGCGCGGAGGCGCCGTGGCCGTGGACCGATGACACGGCGATGGCGATCTCGATCGTGGAGGTGCTCGACGAGCTCGGCAGCATCGATCCCGACGCGCTCGCGGAGCGGCTGGCGACGCGCTACTGGCATGAGCGGTGGCGCGGCTACGGCGGTGGCGCGCACAGGCTGTTCGAGGCGATCGCCGACGGCACGCCGTGGCGCGTCGCGGCGGCCGAGCTGTTCGGCAAGCAAGGCTCGTTCGGCAACGGCGGGGCGATGCGCGTGGCTCCGCTCGGGGCCTACTTCGCGGACGATCTCGACGCGGTCGTCGAGATGGCGCGGCGCTCGGCGATCCCGACCCACGCGCACCCCGAGGGGCAGGCGGGCGCGATCGCGGTGGCGGTCGCAGCCGCGGTGCTCTGGCAGACGCGCGAGCTCGCAGCGAGCGATGCCGTCGCGCGGATGTTCGACGAGGTGCTCGCCCGCACGCCGGCCGGCAAGACGCACGAGGGCATCCGCGAAGCACGAGGAATGATCGGCAGCGGCGACGTCGAGCGAGCCGTCAACCGACTCGGCAACGGCTCCGGCGTCAGCAGTCAGGACACCGTGCCGCTGTGCATGTGGGCGGTCGCTCGCCACCCGCGGGACTTCGCCGAGGCGATGTGGACGACCGTCGCGGGGCTCGGCGATCGCGACACCACCTGTGCGATCGTGGGTGGGATCGTGGCGGCCGGCGGAGCCTTGCCGCCCGCGGAGTGGATCGCCGCTCGCGAGCCGCTGCCCACAAAGTGAAGCAGGCGGGCGCCCAGCCCCATACCATTCGGTCATGCGCCGATCGGTCGTGCTCACCTCCGTGCTCTGCTGCTTCGCCTGCAAGCCCAAGTCGGGCGAGGAGCAAGCGCCCGCCTGCGACACCGAAGCGTTGAGGGCGACGACCACGGCCCTCGCCCAACTGCCGCCGTCCGAACGCGGGAGCGCGGCCTGGGGCGGGCTGAAGTCAGCCTGCGGCGACGCGCTGCCCAAACCCTTCGTCACCCACTACGAAGCCGAGGGTTTGCGCAGCAACGAGCAGCTGCGCAACCCGGCCAAGCACAACACCGAGCTCGAGCCGCTGATCCGCAAGGCTTGCAGCGATTGGGACACGCTGCGCGCCGTGCTGGACGACACCGGGCCCGATCAGCGCGGGCAGGCGAGCTTCCTCGCGTGCGACGCCAAGCGCTTCGAGATCGCGGGCGCACCGGTGACGGGCTTCGCGTCCAACGAGGTGACCTGGGCGCTCCACCAGTGGTTGCTCGACAGCGGGATCGACCACGAGCTCGCGGTCCCGATCACCTCGGTGATGCTGGGCTACGAGCAAGAGCTGGCCGCGCCCGTTCGGGTGCCGAGCGGGCTCGATCTGCCCACAGCCCCCGGCTGGCCGCTCGTGGAAGGCGTCGCCGTGTACGTCTCGCCGCAGGAGATCCGCGTGGGCGGCGAGTCGATCGCCAAGCTCGACGGGGTCGGGCCTACTTCTGTCGAGGCGCTGCGCAGCAGCGGGCTGACGGCCGCGCTGGAGCGAGAGCTCGGCAAGTTCGTCCCGGCGAACGTCGACGAGCCACCGCCGGCGGTGCTCGTGGCCGCCGACGCGGAGGTCTCCTTCGCGCTCATGCTCGAGCTGCTCGCGCTGCTCGACGGCGCGATCGCAGACGGCCGCCACCCCGTGCGGCTGGCCGTCACCTCGCCCGGCGGTGGGATCACCCTGCTCGATCTGAAGACGCCGGCCCAGACCAAGGAGTACTTCCCGGCGATGACGGTCGAGCTGACCGGCGAGGGCCAGCGCACGGTGCAGAGCGCGGCCGAGGAGGCACCGATCACGATCGGGCTCGACGATCGCGAGGCGCTCCCGCGCTTCGCCCAGGGCGTCGAGAAGATCTTCCCCAAGGCCGACACGGTGATCATCTCGGCGAGCCCCGAGCTCCCGCTCCAGCAGATCGTCGACGTGATCGCGGCGGTGCGAGGCAGCTGCGAGCACCCCGAGACGTGCGTGCTGCGTCACGCCCTGCTCTCGCGCACGCCTGCGCATCAACACCACGCCGCAGGGCGGGACGAGTGGGGCAACCTGATCGGCGCCGACGAGCACGTGGCCTACGGCGTCGGTGGTCTAAACCTGATCGAGAACGGCACCGCGAGCGCGTCGACCTCGAGCAAGGTCGTGCAGGGCGAGGCCAAGATCACCGGCAAGCTCGATGGCGACATCATCCGTCGGATCGTCCGCGCGCACCTCAACGAGGTCCGCAAGTGCCACGAAACCGGGCTGAGCAAGAACCCCGTGCTCGCAGGCAGTGTGACGATCAACTTCGTGATCGGCAGCACTGGAAAGGTCGCCGCCGCGATGGTCGAGGAGACCACGCTCGACGATGCGACGGTGGCCAACTGCATCGCCAAGGCCGTCAAGCGCTGGACCTTCCCCAAGCCCGAGGACGGCGGCAACGTGATCGTCAGCTACCCGTTCGAGCTCTCGCTCGAGTAGCGCCTGAGTCCTACAGCCCCTCGAGGTTCTTCTTGTACGCCGCTTCCTGCGGCGTGCCCTTGCCGAGCTCGAGCGCCTTCTCGAAGGCTTCCTTGGCGCGCTCCTTGCTGCCGAAGCGCAGCCACATGTGCCCGAGGATCTCGTGCGCGCGGGCGTTGTTCTCGTCGAGCTCGATCGCTCGCTCGGCGCTGGCCTTGGCGTCGGAGCCCCGGTTGCTGCGCAGCTCGGCGCCGGCTCGGATCACCCACGCGTCGCTGTGGGTCGGGACCAGATCGGTGAGCTCGCGCCCGACCACGGCGGCGGGCTTGGGCTTCTGATCGCGCTGGTACATGCGCACGGCCTGCTCGGCGGCGATCAGCAGCTCGTGCACGGTCGAGCCGGGGTGATCCTTGATCTTGCGCCAACCGGTGCCGGCGTAGATCGCCGCCGGGCGACGCTTGCCGCCGCGCGACATGATCGTCGACCACTCGAGGTAGAGGCGGCCGCTGAGCTCGTCGGGTACGGCCCCGATCCCGCGCTTGACCTCGGCCAGCGCGGTGTCGCGGTCGTGCAGCTCCATCAGCGCGCGGACATGATAGATGCGCGCGTCGATGTCCTGCGGATTGCTGGCCAGCAGCGCGGCGAGCTTGGGTGCGGCGTCGGCCGGCTTGCCGCGCTCGAGCGCGGCGCGGGCCTGCAGCAGATCGAGCTCGCGCGGCGGAGCGCCGAGCTTCTGGGCCTGCTCGATCCACGAGTCGAAGGCTTCGGGCAGCTGGTCGATCTCGTCGAGATCGAGCTGCTCGAGGGCCAGCTGCGCGAGCGTGGCCGAGACCTTCCAGCTGACGCCGGGTCGATCGATCAGCGCGCGGAGCTCGGTCATCGCCGCGCCGCGGCGGCCGAGCTCGGCCAGGTACAAGGCCTTGCGCTCGGGGTAGCGCGGCAGCTTCTCGTTGGCGACGACCGCCTTGTCGAGCAGATCGAGCACTTCGCTGGCGAGCTTGGGATCCTCGCGGCGCTTGAGATCGGTGAGCTCGGCCAGCTGCAGGTAGGCCTCGGCCGGGCGCCGCTCGGTCTCGACGGCCTTCTTGAATGCGCGACGAGCCTCGCGCAGCGCCGATGGATCGGGCTTCTGCGCGGCCAAGGGCGCGCTGCGATCGACGTCGCGGTACGCGACCGCGACGTTGGCCTCGCCGAGGCCCGTCCACGCGCGCGGGGCAAAGGGCTCCTCTTCGGCGAGCGCGGCCAGCTTGCGTCGCGCAGCCTCGGGATCGCCAGTGCGGATCTCGACGCGAGCGCGCGCGACCTCGACGTCGATGCGACCCGGCAACCACTTGTCGGCCCGCTCGAGCCACTCCTGCGCCTCGGCCCAGCGGTTCTGCTCGACCAGCGCGAGGCCCTGCAGCAGCTGCACGTGCGGGTGCTTCTGCGGGAGCAGGGCGAGGTCGGCGAGCGCGGCCATGATGTCGCCCTCGACCAGCTTGACCCACGCCTCATAGATGTCCGACTCGGGCGTGCGCAGGCCGGCCTCGTCGATCCACTTGCGGGCCCGCTCGCCGTCGCCGGCCTCCATCGCCATCTCCAGCGCGAGCGTGCGCGAGAGCTTGTCCCAGCCCGGCAGCGCGTCCCAGGCCTCGGCGACGAGCTTCATGCCCGCTTCGATCTCGCCGGACTGCACGCTCACGACACCGCGGGCGAGCAGGGCGTGGGCTCGATCGCGCGGGGCGATCTCGAAGCCGCCGCCGAGCAGCTGATCGGCCACATCGGCGACGCCGGTCAGCTTCTGCCGCAGCACCGCGTTGTAGAGCGCGTCGTCGGCCGCGAGCCCGTAGTGCGTGACGCTCTGCTCGCGCGCGCGGGCCAGCTCCTCGAGCGCGGCCGCGTCGCTGCCGGCGCGCATGTGCAAGGCCGCGAGCAGGCGACGAAGCGAGATCGAAGGATCGGACTGCACGATCTCGGCGACGGTGTCGATCGCCGCGTCGAGATCGGCCTCGGGATCGGTGATCGCCAGCATGCCGCCGACCCACACCTCATGGTTCGGCGCGATGCTCTGCTCGTCGTTCATCGCGGCCACGGTCGGCAGCAGCTCGCGCGCAGCCGCGAGCTCGCCGTCGTCGAGAGCGATCATCACGCGCGCGAGCTCGCCGTCGTGGGTGGTCTGCTTGGCGTTGTCGAGCGCCGCGACCGATCCATGCGCGCCCTCGGGGTCGATGCCGTACTCGGCCAGCAGCTGCGCGCGGGTCAACGCCATCGCGCCGAGCAGCAGAGCGTCGTTCTCGTGGCGATCGAGGCAGCCCTGCACGCTCTCGACGACCAGCTCGAGATCGGCCGAGGTCCCGAGCGCGAAGCCCTGCCGCGCGTCCTCGAGGCAGCCGTCACGATCGTGCCGCTCGGCCAGCAGCTTGACTGCGATGCCGATCAACAACAGCACCACGAACAGCGCCACGCCGAGCGCGACCCGACGAAACAGCTTGCGTCGCTGCTGAGCGTGGATGTCCCCGATGAGGTCGCGGGGTGGATTGTGGCGCGAGTCGACCACCGACCTCAGCAGGCTCCTCGTTTGGCCAAGCGCACTGCGTGACGAGTGTACCAAAGGCCACCTTCGCAGTGTCCCGAGCAACGGCGCTCGGACCAGTCAAGCGAGGGGCGTGCCTTGAGCGACGTCATCAGGCGGGTGAAATCCTAACGGTTGAAGCGGGCGCGTGCACCGTGATCGTGGGATCAGTTGAAGCTCGCTGGACGCTTCTGGGTCGGCACGCTGTGTAGTTCGTCGAGCGAGTAGTGCGAGGGCTCGCCCTTGCGGGCCTTCTCGGCCTTGCGTTGCTCCCGCTCGCGCTTGCGTTTTTCGTCGGCGTCGAGGCCGATCGCGTACTCGTCGCGGAAGGCCTCGAGCCCGGGCAGGTACGGGTGCGGCTGGTCGGCAGCGACCTCCGCGAAGATCGCCAGCGGCTTGCCGCCGCTGCGGCGCTCGTCGACCAGCACCCAGCGACCCTCGTGCCACTGCCACAGATGGTCGACGGTTGTGGTCCGGACCACCAGATGATCCGTGGTGTGCCAGCTGATCTCGACCTGCGACGCCGCGATGCCGTTGAGCTTGTCGACCTCGAGCCGCGTCATCTGATAGTCAATCACGACCAGCCGGTCCTCCAGGGCCTGATGCGACTCGATGAACCCGTCGGTCGAGGCCTGCGGGAGGTATTCGGCCGCGCGATCCCAGTCGCCCCAGCGCAGCGAGCGGTTGTAGACCCGCGTCGTGTCGTAGAGCTTGTCGATCATGCCGTCGCTCGTCGCACAGCCGGCGAGCAGCGCCAGGCTCAGGAGTGCGAGGGACCAGCGGCGGAGTGGGGCGAGCAGACCCGACATGCGCGGGAGGCTAGGCCGAAGCGCGCGACTCGGCCATTTTTTGACGGTCAGCGATGGCCCGCGACGATTCGCGGGATCCTTGCGTAGTCCTGTCGTGATGAGACTTCGGAGAAACCGGCGTCGCGCAGCAGCAGCTCGACGGTCGCGGCCTGGCCGATGCCGACCTCCAGAAACAGCCAGGCATCGCGGGCCAGGCACTCGCGCTCGGCGATCTGGGTGATCAGGCGCCGGATGAAATTCAGCCCGTCGGGGCCGCCGTCGAGGGCGGAGCGGGGCTCGTGCAGGCGGACCTCGGGGGCGAGCGTCTCGATGTCGGCGCTGGGGATGTACGGCAGGTTGGCCGCGATCGCGGCCCAGCCCTCGGGCGGATCCTTCACGCGATCGAGCAGGTCGCCGCGCACCAGCTCGATGCGATCGCCGAGCCCGAGCCGCTCGACGTTCTCGCGTGCGAGCGCCAGCGCTTCGGCCGACGCATCCACGGCAGTCACGCTCACTTCGTAGCGAGCCTTGGCGATCGCCAGCGCGATCGCACCCGAGCCGGTCCCGACGACGAGCACCTGCATCAACGGAGCCGGCGGCGGCCGCAGGGTCTCGAGCAGCCAGTCGACCAGGTGCTCGGTCTCGGGTCGCGGGATCAGGGCGCGACGATCGACGCGGAGATCGAGGTCGAGCGCATGAAAGCCCTTGCTGCCCTCGATGTACGCGACCGGCTCGCGTGCGAGGCGACGACGGACCAGCTCACGAAAGCCCGCGCGAGCGCTCTCGTCGAGCAGGCGATCGTGCTGGAGGTAGAGCTGCATGCGCGAGCAATCGAGCGCGCGCGCGAGCAGGTGTTCGGCGTCGATGCGCGGCTCGTCGAGGCCGAGCTCGGTGAAGCGCTCGGTCGTCCAGCTCAGCAGCTCCCGCACGGTCCAGCGCGTGCGACGGTCGGCCTCGGACATGCCCGCGGGTGTACCATGGCCGCCGGACCGCGCGATGCGTACCGCTACTTCGATCTCCTCGGTTGCTTGCTTGTTGTTCACGCTCGTGGCCTGCGGCGACGACGGTCGCGGTCAGGAGGAGGCTGCGCAGACCGGCGACACCAGCCCGGGAGACGGCGATGGCGACGGAGATGGGGATGGCGACGGTGACGGCGACGGCGACCCGCAGGCGATCGCGGGCCTCGAGCTGATGACCCGGCTGGGCGGGCTCTGGAGCGGGCCTGCGACCATGACTCCGCTCGGCACCTTCGAGCCGATGAACATGGATCTGCGCGCCGCCGACGGGCACGTGTTGTTCTCGCGCGCCGACCTCGACGCCGAGAATTCGCTGCGCTTCGCGTTCTCGATCGAGACCATCGGCGGGCAGGATCAGCTGGTCTATCGCAACGGCGGCTACTTCTTGGGCCTGCTTCGCGACTCGCGGACGACCTTGGTCGAGCACACCGCGAACACGTGGCGCTTTTGTGCGGTCGACGGCGGCTGCGACTACATCGACGCGCTATGGGAGCTGCAGAGCGAGACCGAGCTGGTGTTCGACGTGAAGGTGCAGGGTCAGCAGCACGTGCTGTGGATCGCCGATCGCGTGCAGGCGCGCGAGCTGCCAGATCCGTTCCCGGCCGATCAGAGCGCGCAGGGCAGCGGCGACGCGCCGTTCCCCGAGATGCCGACGCTCGAGGTCACGGTCAGCTGGACGGATCCGCTCGACGCTCCGGCCGACGTGTGGGTGCTGCTCTCGGTCCAGGACTGTCCGCTGATGGGGTTCTGCGATTTTTCACGATCGATCCGCGGGACCGCCGAGACCGGCGCGACCAGCTTGGTGCTGACCTTCGATCAGGTTCACGCGGGCAACTACAAGGGCAACGCGATCCTCGATCGCGATCAGAACCTGGCCGAGAGCCTGTTTCCCGGCGACGGCGACGCGGTCACGCTGCCGAATCAGCCGATCACGATCGCCGCCGAGGGCCAGTCGAGCGAGATGTTGGTGACGCTGGTCGAGCTCTGAGCGTAGAGTCGAGTCGACGTGGTGGCTCGCTCGGTACTGATGCTCGCGTTGGCGCTCGCGCTCGGCTGCGGGGCGCCTCCAGGTGCGAGCGACGGTGAGACATCGACCGAGAGCGGCGACGGCTCGACGGAGAGCGGCGAGACCTCCTTCGAGACCTTCGTGATGGACGGGCCCGATCTGCCCGCGTCCTGCGATCCCTTCGCGCAAGACTGCCCCGACGGCGAGAAGTGTGTCCCCTACGCCAGCGTCGGCGGCAGCTGGGACGCGAACAAGTGCGTGCCGATCCTCGGCGACGGTGCGACGGGCCAGCCGTGCGTGTCGGCCGGCAAGGTCGAGGCGACCGACGATTGCGACGCGTCCGGCGTGTGCTGGAACTACGCCGAGGTCGACGGCGAGCTCGTCGGGTTCTGTCAGCCGTTTTGCGTGGGCACTCCCGACAACGCCGAGTGCCCCGCCGGGTGGCACTGCCAGCTGTACGGCGACGGGAGCCGGACCATCTGCGAGCTACGCTGCGATCCGCTCGCGCAAGACTGCGCGGAGGGGTTTGGGTGCTACTGGATGGGCAACGAATTCTGGTGCGCGCTCACGACCGCGAACATTCCTGCGGGCGAGCCGTGCGGGTACTTTGAAGACTGCGCGCCCGGGCACCTCTGTCTGAGCGCGCGGGTGTTCCCGAGCTGTGCGGGCTCGGCTTGCTGCACGAGCTATTGCGACGTTGGTCTCGGCGATGGGCAGTGCGATGCGGTGCCTGGAACCGAGTGTGTGGCGTTCTTCGAGGAGGCCCCCGTGGGCCAGGAGAACGTCGGGTATTGTGGATTGCCGTGATGTTCGATGCTCGTTCATGCGTGTTCGTGATTGCCGTGGCCGTGACGATCGCCTGCGGTCCGCCGAAGCTCGGCGGCGGCGAGACCAGCGAGACGGACAGCTCGACCAGCGATGACACCGAGCCGAGCACGAGCGAGAGCGGCGATCCGTCGACGACCACCGACACCTCGTCCGAGGCTCCGAATTTCGCCCCGGAGGAGGACGTGCCGTTCGAGTGTGATCCGTACGCGCAAGACTGCCCCGAAGGCGAGAAGTGTGTGCCCTACGCCAGCAGTGGCGGCGTTTGGGACGATCACAAGTGCGTGCCGGTGACGGGCAACCAGGCGCCGGGCGAGCCGTGCATGTACGGCGGCATCGTCGAAGCGACCGACGACTGCGACGAGACCAGCGCGTGCTGGGATGTGATGGACGTCGACGGGCAACCGATCGGCGTCTGCACGCCATTTTGCCTGGGCAGCGAATCCGACCCCGAGTGTCCGCCGATGAGCCAGTGCACCCTCAGCGGCAGCGGGACCATCAACTTCTGCATCAAGTCCTGCGATCCCACGCTGCAAGACTGCGGCGCGGGCCTCGGGTGCTTTTGGGCCAACAACGACTTCAACTGCATCTTCACGGCTCGAGACATCCCCGCGGGTGAGCCGTGCGGCTTCATCAACGACTGCGCGGCTGGGCTCGGCTGTCTGCCCGCCGAGGTGCTCCCGGACTGCGCCGGCTCGGCCTGCTGCTCGGCGTTTTGCGATCTGAACCGCGGCGACGAGCCGTGCGATGCGATCCCCGGCACCGTCTGCTCGGCCTTCTTCGAAGAAGGCACGGCACCGCTCGGATACGATCACGTCGGCGAGGGCCGGTCG
>DATLLB010000683.1:0-4107 GCA_035538075.1 Enhygromyxa sp. | reverse complement strand
GGGCGTGCACGACTCGGTCTACGTGCGCTCGTTCGCGATCGGCTACGGCGACGACGGCGTGATCTTCTCGGTCGTCGACGCGATCGGCATGGGCAACCAGTGGACCCGAGCGATCCGCATGCAGGCCGCCAACCTGACCGGGTTGCCGCCCGATCGCATCATCGTCGCGACCACCCACACGCACGGCGGCCCGGACTTTCAGGGCCTCTGGGGTGGTGTCGGCGACGCCTACCGGACCAAGGTCATCGCCGACACCACCACCTCGATGCTGACCGCCTGGCAGACGCGGGTGCCCGCCGATCTGCGCGTGGCCAACTCGAGCGCCGACAACAACAACCGGCGCGGCTGGGAGATGACCGACGACAGCATGTTCTTGCTGCAGGCCTTCGATCAGGCCGACGACTCGCTGATGGGCACGATGGTCGCGTTTGCGGCCCACCCCGTGTTGGTCGGAGCCGACAACACCGAGCTCACGCGCGACTACTGCGGCTACGCCGTCGATGCGCTCGAGGCCAGCACCAGCGCGCCGGTCGTGTGGTTCAACGGCATCCTCGGCGACGTCTCGCCCGACGTGCCCGATGGCATGTACGCCGACGACTTCGAGGAGGCCGACGCCTACGGCAGCTACCTGGCCGAACAGGCCGCGCTGATGCTCGAGGGCGCCGAGCCGGTCGAGCTCGGGTTCGCGGCCGACTATGCCGAGTGGGAGCTGCCGGTCGAGAACGCGCTGTTCAACCTCGCCGGCAACCTCGGCATCCTCGACTACGACTTCATGGATGACGGCGGCTCGAAGTCGGTCATCACCCAGTCCGCGTACATCCGGCTCGGGACCCAGGCGCAGATCGTCGCGTTCCCCGGTGAGTCGCTCACCCGCAACGGCCTGCCGATCAAGGACGCGATGACGACCACGTACAAGGCCGTGCTCGGCAACGCCGGCGATGCGCTCGGGTACTTCGTGCCGAGCGATGAGTGGCAGACCGGGCTCAACGACAACTACGAAGAGGGCGTGTCGCTGGGCGAGAGCGTGGGCGATACCTCGCGCGACGCGATCATTCAGATGATCGACGCGGATCTGTTTTGAGGTCGGCAATGTTCACTCGCTCGAGTGTGCTGCCCGGCTTGGCGCTCGCGATCGCGTGCGCGCGCGCAGATGTGTCCGATACGTCGAGCTCCGAGCCGACCGCTCCGCAGGCCGCGACCGAAGTAGATCCCGTCACCAAGGTCTGCGAGCACATCTGGGCGCTGTTGATCGTCGAGCTGGCGCCGGCGGACGAAATTGCGGCCGAGAGCTTTGCCACCCATATGGAGCACTGCACGGCCAGCGGCGAAGCAGAGCGAGCTTCGGTCGGCGACGACGAATTCCAGCGCCAAGCAACCTGCGCGCTCGCGGCCGGCACCGCCGCGGAGCTTCGTGCTTGCGATCCCAACGCTGGTCCGCCGTCCTCGCCCCGAGAACCCGCCCGGTTTCCCGAAGACGCGATCGTGCGCCCGCTGTCCGAGGTCATGGATCATGCGGTCTACAGCCCGGACCCGGATCACAAAGACCTGCAGCAGACCAAGGCGGCGCGCTTCGACAGGGCCGACGGAGTCTCGACGGTGGCGTTCTGCGTCGCCACTGACGGCACGACGTCCGACATCCACACGGTCCAGAAATTCCCGGGCGATCCGATGATCGACACGATCATTCGCGACACGATCGCGCGCTGGCGCTTCAAGCCCTTCGTCGTCGACGGAGCCGCCGCCAAGGTCTGCACCGAGAAGCAGTTCAAGCTGCTGTTCAAGTGAGATCGCGGTGCTTGAAGGCCCGCTCGACGCCACCGGCCCGCGCTGGCGAGTCGCTCACGCGCAACGGCCTGCCGATCAAGGACGCGCTAGAGGCTCGAACAGAACCCGAGCCACTCGAGCCCGAGTGGCTCGTCGGGCCCGGCGAAGAACTTCGTACAGGTGTCGCCCGGCGTGCCGCAGTCGAAGTTCGGATCCAGTCGGTTGCAGTACCAGGTACAGCAGGCGCCATCGGGGCACTGTTCGGTGATTTGTCCGGGCGTGCACGAGAGGCCGATATCGCAGGCTTCGTCTTTGGGCTCGAAGTTGAAGCAGTTGCTCTCGCCCCACGCCAACGGTGGATTGGGATCGAATGGGAGGCAAGCGAAGTCATAGCCCGGCGGAACGTACGAGCACTTGGTACCGGGGATGTCGCAGCCGGCGTTGTTGATCGGGTTGCAGACGTAATTGTCGAGGTCGCAGTTGGTGCAGCCCGGCCCACCGTCGCACTGTTCGCCTGGATCCAGCACGAAGTTGCCACACAGATCGCCGTCGCCAT
Source organism: Enhygromyxa sp. (assembly GCA_035538075.1). GTDB lineage: Bacteria > Myxococcota_A > Polyangia > Nannocystales > Nannocystaceae > Plesiocystis. The sequence continues at coordinate 1,787 of DATLLB010000683.1, read as the reverse complement.
CGCCGTCACCTGACGTGTCGCCGTCGCCATCACCGTCGCCGTCGCCATCACCGTCGCCGTCGCCATCACCGTCGCCCGTGTCACCGTCACCGGACGTATCGCCCGTACCTCCGTCAGCTCGGCAATGGCCGTCCATGCACGTCAGGCCGAGCTCGCACGTGAAGTCGTCCGAGCACTGGCAGCCCTCGGTTCCGGCAGGACAGTTCGTACCCGAAGGGTCGGCGAAGCAGCCGAAGATCACACCAGCGAGCATCGTGGCGGCGAGCACCAGGGATTGCGTGCGCATGACCTGAGGGTACCAGTTTATCGCTGGCGCGATCTCGCCAAGGAAGCTCCGCAACCGGTCGGTTCCAGTGTGCCGGCCTCGCTCGCAGTGGCATCAATGAGCAACTCACACGTCGCGGTGCTTGAAGGCCCGCTTGCCCGGCCCGTAGTCGCTCGCAACCTGGCCGTGCCCACGCAGCACCCAGCGATAGCTGAGCAGCCCCTCGACGCCGACTGGCCCGCGCGCGTGCAGTTTGCCCGTGGCGATCCCGACCTCGGCTCCGAGCCCGAAGCGATAGCCATCGGCGAAGCGCGTGCTGGCGTTGACGAACACGCAGGCCGCGTCGACCTCGGCGATGAAGCGCTCGCCGACGAGGGGATCGTCGCAGATGATCGCCTCGGTGTGGCGCGAGCCGTAGTGCTCGATGTGTGCGAGCGCTTCGCCGAGGCCCTCGACCTGACGCACGGACAGGATCAGCTCGCCGTACTCGGTCGCCCAGTCGTGCTCACTCGCCTCGCCGATCTCGAGCTCGGGTGCGAGCGCACGCGTGGCCGCGTCGCCGCGCAGCTCCACGCCGCGCTCGGCCAGCGCACGCAGACACGCGAGCGCGGCCTCACCCGCTGCGGCGTGCCAGAGCAGCGTCTCGATCGCGTTGCAGGCGGCCGGATAGGAGGTCTTGGCGTCGACGGCGATCGTGCTGGCCAGCTCGGGCTCGGCGTCGGCGTGCAGGTAGAGGTGGCAGAGCCCCTCGGCGTGGCCGAGCACGGGGATCTTGGTCGAGTCCATCACATGCTGCACGAACTGGCCCGAGCCGCGCGCGATGATCAGGTCGACGTCGTCGTCACACTCGAGCAGGGCCGCGAAGGCAGCCCGATCCTCGAGCAGCGCCACGCAGGCTGGATCGACGCCGTGCTCGCGCAGCACCTCGTGGATCAGCTCGAGCAGCGCGCGGTTGCTCTCGCGCGCCTCGCTGCCGCCCTTGAGCAGCACCGCGTTGCCGCTCACGAGCGCGAGCCCGCTGATCTGCACGACCGCGTCGGGCCGCGCCTCGAACACCACACCCAAAACGCCGAGCGGACAGCTCACGCGCTCGAGCACCAGACCATCGTCGAGCTCGCGTCGCAGCGTGACCGCGCCGAGCAGCTCGGGCATGGCGGCGAGCGTGCGCAGGCCGTCGGCCAGCGCGACCAGCTTGGACGCGTCGAGCCGCAGCCGCGCGAGCAGGGCAGGGGACAGCTCGACTTGTTTGGCGTTGTCGAGGTCGCGGGTGTTGGCGGCCAGGATCGCGGCGGCCCGATCGGGCTGCTCGAGCGAGGCGGCCAGATCACGCAGGAGCTCGGCGCGGAGCGACGCGTCGAGCTGTGCGAGCTGCTTGCCCGCGCGACGGGCCGCGCCCGCGGCCATGCGTGTGACGTTGTGCTCGGTCATGCCTCGGTCTCGCTGACGATCAGGTTGTCGCGAGTGACGAGCGCGTCGTAGCCCCGCCAGCCCAGGACCGCGTCGATCTCGGTGCTGTGCCGCC
>DATLLB010000682.1:0-10408 GCA_035538075.1 Enhygromyxa sp. | reverse complement strand
AGCGCCGCGCTGCCGTCGGTCGCGATCCAAAACTCGCGGCGCTCACGGCCGAGGGCATTGCGTACGCGCTGTGGCTGGCCGACGTTGACGCGCCGATCGAGTTCGAGCTGCCGAGCGCGCACGCGACCCGCGAGCTGATCGGCGTGCGCACGCACCACGACATTGGATTGCTGCGCGCGCTGATGACAAAGCAGGCGAGCCTCGGCGTGGAGAGGTCCGAGCGCGCGCCAACGACCGTGGCACTCGAGGACTGCATTGCGGCGATCGGACCGGCGAATTCGAGCAGCAGCGCCCGCGAGCTCGGAAACACGTGTTTCATGTACATCGGCATCGAACAATGGATGGATGCCGAAGACGCGTGCTTGCGCGGCCTCGCCATCGCCGATGAGCCAAACACGCGCGGTGCGATCCTCTTCAATCTCGGGCTGATCGCGGAGGCTGAAGGTGCGCGCGAACAAGCGGCGCTCTACTACCGCGAATCGCTCGCAGTGCGACCGGGGAATCGCGCAGTCGAGCGCAAGCTCGCGAGGTTGAAGCTGCCCTGATCGCTTGGGTTCTGTGGTCTACTCGAACGCATGACGCGTCCGCCGTGGACGCTCGCGCAGTCATGATGGACCGCGACGAGCCCCCGCCGCCCAACCACGCTCCCGAGTACATCGGCCGCTTCGGGGTGCTCGGCAAGCTCGGCGAAGGTGGCATGGGCGTGGTGTTCCTGGCCCACGACGGCGAGCTCGATCGCCGGGTTGCGATCAAGCTGATGCGCTCGAGCGTGGCCCGCAGCATCGGCGTACGCCGGCTGCTCCGCGAGGCGCAGGGGCTCGCTCGGCTCTCGCACCCCAACGTCATCCAAGTCCACGAGATCGGCGAGCACCAGCGCTCGCTGTTCGTGGCCATGGAATACGTCGAGGGCATCACCTTGCGATCGTGGCTGGACGCCGGTCCACGGCCGTGGCGCGAGACTCTGAACATTCTGCGTCAGGCTGGGCGCGGGCTCGAAGCCGCGCACCTGGCCGGCTTGGTCCACCGCGACTTCAAGCCCGGCAACATAATGGTCGGCAAGGACGGGCGCGCGCGCGTGCTCGACTTTGGTCTGGCTCGCGACAGTCGCCCGAGCGCCGACGCGGCCGCGAGCATCGAGGCGCCGGCCGAGCTGCGCGAGCTCGAGACCACGCTGGTCGACGCGGACAGCCACGTCGATGGCTCGCTCACCCGCAGCGGCGCGCTGATGGGTACGCCCGGCTACATGGCGCCCGAGCAGCTGCACGGGAATCCATGCAATCCGCTCTCGGATCAATTCTCGTTTTGCGTGACCGCCTACGAGGCGCTGTTCGGGCGCCGTCCGTTCGCCGGCGCGACCCTGCACGAGCTCACCGCCAACGTCGAGCGCGGCACGATCGAGCCAATCCCGAGCGAGCACCCAGCACCCGAGCGCGTCAAGCAAGCGGTGCTGCGCGGCTTGGCGCCCGAGCCCGGCGCTCGCTGGCCGACCATGGCCGCGCTGCTCGACGAGCTCGACGCGATCGTGGCCATGGCCGAATTGCAGGCGCACCTCGAGCGCCTGCGCGCGGGCGAATCGCAGGAATCGCTCGAGCTGGTCCGGCCGGAGAAATTCTCCATTCCCGAGCAATTGTATGGACGCGAGCCGCAGCTCGCGGCATTGCGCGAGGCGTTCGAGCGCACCCGCGATCCCTCCACGTCGCAATTGCTGCTGGTCACCGGCCTCGCGGGGATCGGCAAGTCGTCGCTGGTCGAGGGCTTTCGACCAACGGTCGTCGCCGCCGGCGGCTGGATGTTCGCCGGCAAATTCGAGCAGCGCTCGGCGGTTCCGCTGGGCGGGATCGTCGAGGCGCTCAGCGACTTGGTCGCGCAGATCGAGCGCGAGGATCTGACGACCCAGGCCCACTTGCGCTCGACCCTGGTCGAGGCGATCGGACGCAACGCGCGGCTGCTTTGTGAATTCGTGCCTGCGATCGCGCGCCTGCTCGGCGGACGAGCGGCGAGCGTGGAGCCGCTCGAGCCCCGCGACCGCCGGCGCCTGGCCGAGCAGATCGCCAGCGCCCAGTCGTCGGTCGAGTGGCTCAACCCGCTGCACCTCGCGACCGCACGGCTGGTGACCGCGCTGGCCTCGGCCGCGCGACCGCTGGTCATGGTCGTGGACGATCTGCACTGGGCCGACGCGGCCTCGCTCGCGCTGCTCGAGCACCTGCTGACGCGGCGAGACGTGCAAGGGTTCTTGGTGGTCGGGACCTGCCGGACCAACGAGGTCGGGCCCGATCACCCGCTGCGGGCCACGCTCGACAAGATCCGGGGCGCGGGCGCGATGGTGTCGTCGATCGATCTCGAGGCGCTGTCGCTCGCCGACGTCGAGGCGCTGCTCGGCGACACGCTCAATTGCGAGGCCCCGGCCGCGCGCGAGCTGGCCGAGCTCGCGCTGGCCAAGACCGAGGGCAACCCGTTCTATCTGCGGCAGCTGCTGCGGACCATGCACGACCAGGGCTTGTTTGCGTTCGAGCTCGAGCGCCGACGCTGGACGTGGGACCTCGATCGCATCGCCGCGAGCGCGGCGTTCGACGACATCCGCGAGATCCTGCTGCGCAACCTCGAGAGCCTGCCGCCGGCGTGCTCGAGCCTGGTCCGGATCGCGGCGTGCATCGGCCATCGCTTCGAGCTGTTGCTGCTCGCGGCGGTGGTCGAGCGCGACCCGGTCGAGGTGTTCGCCGATCTGCGGCCGGCGTTCGAGCACGGCCTGTTGCTGATCGAGGGCGGGCTGCTCGACAACACCACGCTCGGCGAGTCGACCGAGGCGGCGATTCGGGTCGCCGGGCTGCTGCTGCGCTTTCGTCACTCTCGCATTCAGCAGGCCGCGTCCAGCTCGCTCGCCGAGCCCGAGCGCATGCGTGCGCACGTGCAGATCGGTCGGGCCTTGCAGCGTCGGCATGGCGGCGACGATCAGGCCGCGCGATCGTTCGAGATCGCCGATCAGCTCAACGCCGGACGCACGCTGCTCGACGAGCCCGAGCGCGAGGCGCTGATCGAGCTCGACCTCGAGTGCGGTCGTCGTGCGCTCGAGTCCGGCGCCCATGCGAACGCCCTGCACTACCTCGAGATCGCCGCCGAGCTGCTGCCGCGCGACGAGCAGGCCCGTCGTCGCCACCCGCTATGGTTTGCGATCGAGCTCGAGCGTGCCCGCGCGCTGAGCCTCGACGGGCGCTACGCCGAGGCCGACGGCTGCTTTCAGGCGCTGCTGGAGCTGGCCGAGAGCGACGTCGAGCGCGTGCTGGTCAACACCGCGCAGGTCGAGCACGCGCTGCTCTCGGCCGACTTCGAGCCCGGGTACGCGGCCTGTCGGCGCGGCTTCACGCTGCAGGGCATCGAGCTGCCCGCCCGCGACGAGGACGCCCACGCGATGTTCGTGGCCGAGCTCGACGCGATCGAGCGCAACCTGGCTGGGCGCTCGCCGGCGGGATTGATCGATCTGCCACAATCGGGCGACGCGATGGTCTACCCGTCGCCCAAGCTGCTGCACGGGCTCGGCTCGCTGTCCTATCTATCGGGGCGCCCCAACATCAATGGTTGGATCATCGCGCGAATGGTCAACCTCTCGCTGCGCAGCGGCAATTCCAAGGTGTCGAGCCTCGCCTACGCGCGCATCGCCATGCACCTGGCCGAGCGCGGCGAGTACGAGCGCGCGCGCGAGTTCGGCGAGCTCGGCATGGCCTCGAGCGCCCGCCACGAAGATCCGACATTCACCGGCCGGGCGTACATCGCCTATTTGGGGCACTCCGCGTATTATCAGCACCCGCTGATCGAGCTGGTCCCGCGCTTTGCGATCGGCTTCGACAAGGCGCTCGAGGGCGGCGACATCTCCTATGCCGGGTACAACCTGCTGTACCCGCAATCCTATCGATTGATCGCAGGCGTGCGCTTGCCGACGATCATGGCCGAGATCGAGGCGCACGTGCCGTTTCTGCGCCGCTCGGTGCCGAACCTGCTGACCGCCTTCTATGTGCCGCACGTGGTCCACACGACCTGCACGCTGATGGACGTGCCGCTCGCGTCGCTCGAGCTCGCGTTCGACCCCACCACGCATCGCGCGAGCTTTGGCGGCTCGACCCACGCGATGGGCTGGTATGAGTCGGTCGCGATCAAGCTCGACTATCTGCTGGGCGCGGCGATCGACACCGACGAGCTGCGCCGCCGGGTCGCGGCGGTCGAGCTGGGCTTGCCGGGCAACCTGCAGATTCGCGAGGCCCGCTATTACGCGATGCTGAGCTTGCTGGCGACGCTGGGCGAGCGCGCGCTGCCGCAGATCGCCAGCTGGCGGGCCGACCTCGCCCGCTGCGCCGGGCAGTGTCCGGCCAACTTCCGGCACAAGCACCTGCTCGTCGAAGCCGAGCTCTCGCACGCCAGCAACGGGCCGCTCGAGCAGACCATCGATCACTACGAGGGCGCGATCGAGGCCGCGCAGCAGCACGGCGCGATCGATCAGGAGGCGCTGGCGTGCTGGCGCTTCGCCAAGCTCTGGCGAGCACGCGGCAACAAGCGCACGGCTCGGGTCTATCTCGCGGCCGCGCGCGAGCTCTACGAAGCGTGGGGCGCCCGACGGCTCGTGCGGGCGCTCGACGAGCAAGAGACCACGTGGGGCTGAGCGTCGAGCCTGACCGTCAAGAACCGTCCGCTCGCTCGAAGCTCCACTGCCCGAGGCCCGAGGTCGCGAGCCCGTAGCCGAACGAGCCGGTCAGCGCCGTGTCCTCGCCGTTGATCAACAGCCAGCCCTTGCCACGGCTGCCGAGGCCGTCCTGCCAGGTGAAGGTCGTGCGGTTGCTCGGCACCTCGCCGCCCTCTTCGGTGTCGACGTAGGTGTGCTCGAGCAGCAGCGTGTACTCGGTCGAGCCGTCGTCGGTCGCAAACGAGCCGAAGAAGGTGCGATCGTCGAGCTCGCCGATCTTGAGCGTGCCCGGCAGCCCGTCGACGTCGCCCGTCCACTCACCGGCGAACTGCGGATCGATGTCGTAGACCGACGCGGGCGGATAGTTCGACTGCGACCCCAGGCCTCCGTCGGGGCTGGTGACCGGAGGGCACCCGAGCGCGAGCAGGGACGCGAGCACCCACGCGCGTGAGCTTCGGCGCCGGACCGGTTGGCTCGCTGTTCGCGCGGCGGGCACGTGGAGGTGCATAGCATTTGTCCGACCACGCGACACGGGCTTTCCCGTGTGCGAACGGGCCGCTATTCTGCCGCGCGCATGCCCGCCTCGCCGATCGAGCGCCGCGTTGGGCTGGCCGCCGTGGCCACGCTCGTGCTCGTCGTGACGCCGACGCGTGCCCTCGCCGCGCCGCCGGATCAGCCGACGAGCGACGACGCCGAAGCGACCGAGCCCGAAGCGACGGAGCCGAGCGAGCCCGCACCCGAAGCCCAACCCGAAGCCCAGCCCGAACCCGAACCCGAGTCGGACGAGCTCGAGGTCGCGCCCGAGCCCGAGGTCACCGAGGTCGAGCATCGCGACGTGCCCAGCGGCGGCGGAGTGGCGGGCGCGATCGTCGATCCCAACGACCCCAACGCGACGCGAGCTCAGTCCGACCTCGAAGGCGAGAGCCTCGACAGCGGAGCCGGTGTGCCCGATCGCCTGCCGCGTCTGCAGGCGGCCGGTTGGTGGACGACCTTCACCGCGGTCGCGCTCGCAACCTCGGGCGGCATCATTGCCGGCGTCGCCGAGGTGCGCCAAGACGAAGCCGAGCGGCTCGCGTTCAGCTTCGATCTCCAGACGAGCCGCGCGATCGAGTACGGACCGGTCGCCGACGAATACGAGCGCCTGCTGCAAGAAGGCAACACCTATCAATGGGTCGCGCGTGGGCTGATCATTGCCGGCGGCGCGACGCTGGTCGCCAGCATCGGCCTGTTCGCCGCCGATGCGGTGCAGCGACGCAAGGCCAAGCGCTCGAGCGCCCAGGCTCGTGCGCTGCGCTGGCAGCCGAGCCTCGGCGGCTTCACCCTCGAGTTCTAAAAGTCATGCGTGGCGTCGTCTTCTTGGTCCTCGGCTTCGTGCTCGGCAGCACCGCTTCGTGCTTCTCGGCGCCCGACGAAGACGTGATGTTCGCTTGCGACCTGCTCGACGACGATCGCTGCCCGCCCGACTACCGCTGCGAGGCTGACAACTGCTGTCACAAGCTTGGCTCGGACGTCGAAGCCAACCTCGGCGCCTGCGCGTACGGCGGGAACTCGGGCGGCACTGGCGAAACCGGCTCGACCGAGACCAGCGGCGAAACCGGCGAGAGCGGCTGAAGTCAGACGAGCGCGCGAGCGTGGCAGACTTGCCGCACTGGCACGCAGCGGGTAAAAGCGCCGCGATTCTTCCAGTCTCGCATTCGAGCGCAGACGGGCACGAGGGCCGACGTGGGACTCAAAGACATGTTGTTCGGGGCGGGGCGCGGCAAGACCCGCATCGAGAAGCTGACCCGCCGCATCACCAACCAGTACTCGCAGTCGCCCGATCGCTACGCGGCCATGGAGGACCTGCTCAAGCTCGCGGCGTCGAGCTGGGAGAAGGCCGAGAAGCTCCCGGAGGGCTCGCCCGATCGCAAGGAGCTCGAGCAGCAGAGCGACGAGGCCTACGTCGCGCTGTTGCGTCGCTTCGGCATGAACGCGAGCAAGAGCATCGACGACGAAGAAGAGAAGGGCTGGCTGTACCGGCGCCTGATGATGATCGGCAAGCCGATGCTCGGGCCGATCAAGACCATCTGCCGCGAGGGCGAGGGCGTGGCCTGGGCGCTGCGCATCGTCGAGGACGTCGCCAACGAAGCCGAGGAGTGGGAGATCCTCTCGACCCTGCTCGAGGTCCACCCGCCGACCTACGAGCGCGACCCGGCGCCGAAGCTGCAGATGCTCACGCACCTCAAGGAGATCGAGGACGAGCGCGTCCGCGAGATCCTGATCCGCTACCTCGGCGACCCCGACGAGAACGTGCGCTTCTTCTGCATCGAGGCGCTGATCGACAACGCCGAGGAGCAGGCCAAGGCGGCCCTGGTCGGGCACCTCGAGAGCCCCGAAGAAGACTCGGTGCGGCTGCGCTCGCGGATCCTCGACGGGCTCGCCGATCTCGGCTGGGACCTGTCCGAGCACGCCAGCGTGATTCGCAAGCACTTGACCGACGAACACCTGTTCGACGGCAAGCGCTTGACCCGACGCTGAGTCGTTCTGCGATACTGGGCCGTCCTCGGAGGGCCCATGTTCATACCGCGTAGCTTGATTCTCTGTGGTGCCGCGCTCGTGCTGGGTGCGGCTTGTGGTGGCGACTCGACCAGCGCGAGCAATACCGGTGCAGGCACCGAGTCGGTCGGTGATGGCGACGGTGACGGCGACATGACCGAGTCCGGCAACGCCGAGCAGACCGGTGATGGCGATGGCGATGGCGAGCCCACCGGCGATGGCGATGGCGAGCCGACCGGCGATGGGGATGGCGAGCCGACCGGGGACGGCGACGGTGATGGCGAGCCGACCGGCGATGGTGATGGCGACGGCGACGGCGATGGGGATGGCGACGGCGACGGTGACCTCTGCACGGTCGGCGCGACGCAGTGCGTCGACTCGAACACCTACGCGACCTGCGATGGCCAGACCTACGTCGACCCGATCGATTGTGCCGCCACCGAGGAGTGCCTCGGAGGCGGCTGCGTGTCGCTGTGCGAGGCTGCGGCCGCGGCCAACTCCTCGGTCGGCTGCCAGTACTACGCGATCGATGCCGACAACCACGACGGCTACGACGCGCTGCAGTTCGCGATCGTCGTGTCGAACGTCGACGACGAGGTCTCGGCCAACGTCGACGTGCTCGCGTGGGTCAACAACGCCTGGGCCGTGCAGCAGTCGCAGCTGGTCGCGCCCGGCTCGCTCCACCAGTTCAACCTGCCCGACAAGCACATCAACTTGACCGGCATCCACGCGCGCGGAGCCTACAAGGTCGTCTCCGACGTGCCGATCATCGCCTACCAGTTCCAGCCGGTCGACGGCGTGTCCTCGTTCACCAGCGACGCGTCGCTGCTGCTGCCGGTCTCGGCCCTCGATCAGTTCTACTACGTGGTCGGCTGGGGTCAGAACAGCTTCAATCGGCCCGAGATCCAGATCGTCGCGACCGAGGACGACACCCAGGTCGAGATCATCTCGAGCACCAACACCAACGCCGGCGGCGGGCTGATGGCGCTGGCGGCCAATCAACCGTGGCAGCTGCCGCTGCTCGACGAAGGCGACGTCGCGCAGTTCGACGGCACCGCCGGCTTCGGCGGCACGTACATCACGTCGGACAAGCCGATCTCGGTGTTCTCCTCGCACAACTGCGCGAACGTGCCTTCGGTCAACGCCGCGTGTTGCTGCGATCACCTCGAGGAGCAGGCCTTCGGACTGCAGACCTGGGGCACCGAGTACGTGGCCGCGCGCTTCCCTGCCCGCAAGGGCGGCACGCCAGAGCCGTCCTACTGGCACGTGTTCGCGTCCGAGGACGACACCGCGGTCAGCATCAACGCGAACGCGGTCGTGACCGGCATCGGCCAGCCCAACCTGATGCTCGACGCGGGTCAGTTCGTCGAGATCGCCGTCGGCGGTACGACCGAGCACCCCGGCGACTTCCTCGTGACCGCCGACAAGCCGATCTCGGTCGTGCAGTACATGTCCTCGCAGGACGCCGGCGGGGCCGGGACCGGTGACCCGGCGATGTCGCAGGCGGTGCCGATCGAGCAGTTCCGGCCCAACTACGTGGTGCTGGTCCCGCCCAATTGGATCAACGACTTCCTGGTGGTGACCAAGCCCGCCAACGTGGTCGTCACGCTCGACGGCAACCCGGTCGACGAGGCGATGTTCGTGCCGGTCGGCGATCAGAACGACCCGACCGATTGGGTGGTCGGGCGCATCCCCGCGAGCGACGGCGTGCACACGCTGAACAGCGACCAGAACTTCAGCGTGACCGTGGTCGGCTACGACTCCTACGACAGCTACGCGTACCCGGGCGGGCTCAACCAGCAGATCATCAACCCGCAGTGAACGGGGCGATCGGCCCGCGACGGCAGCGCGGACGCGGGGGCGGGCGGCGTGGTCGCCGGCTGGCCCCGCTGCGCTTGTTCCCCCGTCGGGCTGGGGGTAAAAGCCGGCCGCCGCCATGCCTCGCCGTGCTGATATCAAGCGAATCTGCGTGCTCGGGTCCGGACCGATCGTGATCGGTCAAGCCTGCGAGTTCGACTACTCCGGCACGCAGGCGATCAAGGCTCTCCGCGAGGAGGGCTACGAGGTCGTGCTGATCAACTCCAACCCGGCGACGATCATGACCGACCCGGAGCTGGCCGACGAGACCTACGTGCGGCCGCTGACGGCAGATGATCTGGATCAGGTACTACGGAAAGCGAAGCCCGATGCGGTGCTGCCGACCGTCGGCGGTCAGACGGCCCTCAACCTCGCGCTCGAGGCCGGGCGCCGCGGCATCTTCGAGCATCACGGCGTCGAGCTGCTCGGCGCGCCGCTCGACGTGATCGAGAAAGCCGAAGACCGCGACCGCTTCAAGGCCGCGATGCTCTCGATCGGCCTCGACGTGCCGCGCTCCTTCTACGTGCACGACATGAAGGAAGCCCGCGAGGCGCTCGACGAGATCGGCTTCCCGGCGATCATCCGGCCGAGCTTCACAATGGGCGGCTCCGGGGCCGCGATCGCCTACAACCGCGACGAGTTCGACCAGATGGCCGCGCACGCGCTGTCCGAGTCGCTGCGCGGCGAGGCGCTGATCGAGGAGTCTGTCCTCGGCTGGAAAGAGTACGAGCTCGAGGTGATGCGCGACGCGAAGGACAACTTCGTGGTCATCTGCGCGATCGAGAACCTCGACCCGATGGGCGTGCACACCGGCGACTCGATCACGCTCGCGCCTGCGCTGACGCTGACCGACAAGGAGTACCAGCGCATGCGCAACGCGGCCCGGGCGGTGGTCACCGAGATCGGCGTGACCACGGGCGGCTGCAACATCCAGTTCGCGATCGAGCCCAAGACTGGCCGGATGATCGTGATCGAGATGAACCCGCGCGTGAGCCGGTCCTCGGCGCTCGCCTCCAAGGCGACCGGCTTCCCGATCGCCAAGTTCGCGGCCAAGCTCGCGGTCGGCTACACGCTCGACGAGCTCGACAACGACATCACCAAGGTCACGCCCGCGAGCTTCGAGCCGAGCATCGATTACATCGTCACCAAGATTCCCCGCTTCGCGTTTGAAAAATTCAAGGGTGCCGACGACACGCTGACCATTCAGATGAAGTCGGTCGGCGAGGCGATGGCGATCGGCCGCACCGTCCGCGAGTCGCTCGGCAAGGCGCTGCGGAGCATGGAGACCGGCACCTGGGGGTTCGACGCGGTGATCGGCGAGGGCGAGCTCGATCGCCTCGAGTCTCT
>DATLLB010000681.1:0-2229 GCA_035538075.1 Enhygromyxa sp. | reverse complement strand
TTGTCGCGGCCGACGGTGGCCTCGGCGAGCTGCAGAGCGGCCTCGAAGCTGGCCTGCGCGGCGGCGAGATCACCCGCACCGTACTCGGCGGCGCCGCGATCGAGCAGCAGCGACATGCGGTGCATGGGTGCGTCGAGCTCGGCTTGATCGAGGATCGCCAGGCCGCGCTCGGCCTCGCTGCGGGCCGCGACGAGATCGTTGGCGAGGTAGGCGTTCCAGCTGGCGGTGTCGGCCAGATCGGCGGCGAGCTCGGGGTAGCGGGCCGGATCGCGGGCCAGCATCGCCTCGGCCTGGCGGGCCCACAGCTGCGCGAACTCTGGCCGCTGCCGCTGCGCGCCCTCGACCTCGGCCAGCCACACGGCTGCCGTCAAGGCCAGCTCGCGGTCGCGCTGGGCGATGGCCAGGAAGTAGCCCTGCTGCAGCGCCTCGGCGGCTTGCTCGTAGCGATCGAGGCGTGCGTGATGGCGACCACGCTGGACCGCGAGCTCGGCCGTCAGCGGCGGATAGTCGAGCTGCTCGACGGTGAGCTCGAGCTCGACCAGCAGCTCGCCGGCCTCGCTGAAGCGGCCGGTGTCGAGGCTCGCCCGCACGGCCGCGAGCGCGCGACGAGCCTCGGTCACGCGCTCGGCCAGCTGCGGATCGTCGGGCAGCGTCGCGCTCTCACCCTGCACGCGATCGGCCTCGCAGGCGCGCAGGCTCGGCAGGCTCTCGACCGCGAGCACGGCCTCCTCGACGGTGCTGACGTCGGCGCGGGTCAAGACCTCGACCAATGCGGCGAGCTCGGTCAGCTTGCGATCGAGGCAGCGCCTGCGCCGGTTGAACAGCTCGTCGGATTGCTGCTGGCGGATGCGCGTGGCGGTGCAGTTGTCCTCGGCGGCCGCGGACCAGCGCGTGGCGTAGTCGTCGAGATCGGCGACGACACGGGCGAGGATCGCCTCGGATCCGGCGACCTCGCTGGCCGCGAACGCAGCCCGCACGGCGTCGTGACGGCGCGGGTTCCAGACCTCGTGCACGGCCGCGGCTGCGCCCTCGCAGCTCGGAGCGGCAGGGGTCTCGACGCCGACCGACTGACCCCACGCGAGCAGCCCGAACGCGGCCAGGGCCGCGATTGCGAGCGGGAGGCTGCGACCGCTCCAGTCCTCGCGGCCGAGCTCGCGCAGCAGCGTGTGCATGCTCGCGAAGCGGCGCGCCGGATCGCCGGACAGCCCGCGCTCGAGCGCCTTGCGGACGCGCCGAGGCAGACGCACGGCGCTGGCGGGCTCGGTGATCCGACCGGAGTCGATCGCAGCCGCGAGCGCGTGCACGGTGCGGCCCTGGAATGGTCGCTCGCCGTAGAGCGCCTCCCACAGCGCGACGCAGAAGCTGAACTGATCGCTGCGCGCGTCCGCCTTCGCGCCCTTCCACTGCTCGGGGGACATGTACGCGGGCGTGCCCATGATCTGCCCGCCGTGGGTCAGCTCGAGCTCGAGCTCGCTGGTTGATCCCGTGCGCTCACGACCGCCGGTCGTTTCCCACTCGCTGGTGATCGCGGCGGTGTCGTTGCTGTCGGCGATCTTGCTCGAGTCGAGCGGATTGCCCTCCGAAGCGCTCGCGTGCGCGTCGGAGCGCTCCCTGCCCTCGCCGTCCCCGGCCGCGCGGACCAGGCCGAAGTCGAGCACGCGGGCTCGGCCTTCACGATCGACCAGCACGTTGTCGGGCTTGAAGTCGCGATGCACGAGCCCGGCATCGTGGGCGGCCGCGAGCCCGCGACCGGCGGCCAGGAACACGGCCAGGATCTCATCGCTGGTCCGCTCGCGCGCCTTGACCCACGCCGAGAGCGGCTGGCCGTCGACCAGCTCCATCGCAATGAACACGCGCCCGTCGATGTCGCCCGCGTCGTAGACCTGCACGACGTTGGGGTGCGAGAGCCGAGCCAGGCCCTTGGCCTCGCGCAGCATCCGTGAGCGCGCCTCGCCGCGCTTGGCCACGCGCGGATGGATCAGCTTGATGGCCAGCTTGCGATCGAGCTCGGGGTCGTAGCCGACCACGACCATGCCCATCGCCCCGGCGCCGAGCTTGCGCAGGACCAGGTAGCGACCCACTCGCTCGGGCGCGCCCTCGCTCGCAGGCGGGTGCGGGGCGTCGGGATCCTGGTCGGGGCTCGAGATGCCGGTCGAGGCCGTCGGATCGGCCGCGAGCTCGGTCGCTTCGAACGAATCCTCGCGCATCGCCGAGGGGACGGTAACACGC
>DATLLB010000680.1:0-7960 GCA_035538075.1 Enhygromyxa sp. | reverse complement strand
GACCCGCGACGGGTCCGCCCGACGCGGGGGAGGGCCGGCGACGGCCCTCCATCAAAACTAGAGGAGCATTGGGTCGTGGGGCCGGGCAAAGCCCAGCCCACGATTCAGAGCTCAGGCCTGATCGTCTCCAGCTCGAAGGCTTCGAGCACGTCGCCCGGCTGCACGTCGGCGAAGTCGGCGACCACGATGCCGCACTCTTGGCCTTCCTTGACCTCGCGCACGTCCTCCTTGAACACACGCAGCGATCCGATGCGGCCTTCGTGGAGGATCTGTCCGGCCCGACGGACGCGGACGTGGCTGCTGCGAGTGACGCTGCCCTTGATCACGCGGCAACCGGCGACGACGCCGAGCCGTGGGATGGGGAACAGCGCTCGGACCTCGGCCTCGCCCTGCGGGACCTCGCGGTACTCGGGCTCGAGCAGATCGATCATCCGCTCGCGGATCCGATCGGTCGCTTCGTAGATGACCGAGAAGGTCTCGATCGGGATCTTCTCGTGCTCGGCCAGCGGCGCGGCCTTGCCGACGGTCTTGACGTTGAAGCCGATGATCAGCGGGTTGTCGGCCGCGGCCGCCAGCTTCACGTCGGACTCGTTGATCGCACCCACGCCCGCGTGGATGACCTCGACGCGGACCTTGTCGACCGACAGCTCCTCGAGGGTCTCGCGCAGCGCCTCAGCCGAGCCTTGCACGTCGGCCTTGAGCACGATCTTGAGCGAGGGCGTCTTGCGGCTCTTGATGCGCTCGAGCAGCGACGGACCGGAGAGCACGCTCTCCTTGCGACGCCGCAGCTCGCGTCGGTTGGCGACGATCTGGCGGGCGTCCTTCTCGCTCTCGACCACGTAGAAGCGCTCGCCAGCCGGCGGCGCGCCGTCGAGCCCGAGCAGCTCGACCGGCGTCGACGGCAACGCGCTCTTCACCTTCTTGCCGGTCGACGTGTAGAGCCCGCGGACCTTGCCGCTGAACTCGTTGGCCACGACGATGTCGCCCTTGCGCAGCTCGCCGGCCTGGACCAGCACGGTCGCAACCGTGCCGCGGCCCTTGTCGACGCGCGACTCGATCACGGTGCCGGTCGCCGGACCTTCGACCGGCGCACGCAGCTCGAGCACCTCGGCCTGGACCGCGAGCGTCTCGAGCAGCTCCTCGACACCCTTGCCGGTCTTGGCCGAGATGTGAGCGATGGTCGTCTCGCCGCCGTAGGCTTCGCCGACCAGGCCCTCCTTCATCAGCATCTGCTCGACCCGACCGACGTTGGCGTCGGGCTTGTCGACCTTGTTGATGGCCACCACGATCGGCACCTCGGCCTCGTTGGCGTGGGCGATGGCCTCGCGGGTGGTCGGCATCACGCCGTCGTCGGCGGCGACGATCAGCACGACGATGTCGGTGACCGCAGCGCCGCGCGAGCGCATCGCCGAGAAAGCCTCGTGACCGGGCGTGTCGATGAACACGACCGCACCCTGCTCGGTCTCGACCCGATAGGCGCCGATGTGCTGGGTGATGCCGCCGGCCTCACCCTCCGCGACCTTGGCCTTGCGGATGTAGTCGAGCAGCGTGGTCTTGCCGTGGTCGACGTGACCCATGATGGTCACGACCGGAGCCCGCAGCTCGCCCTCGTCCTCGTCCTCGTGTCCGCCGATGAACTCGTCCTCTTGGAACGAGACGTTCTCGACCGTGTAGCCGAACTCGGCGGCGACCAGATCGGCGGTCTCGACGTCGATCGAGCTGTTGATGGTCACGTTGCGCATGCCCATCAACCACAGCGACCGGATCAGCCGCGAGGCCTTCACGCCCATCTGGTGGGCCATGTCCGAGATCTGGATGACCTCGTCGACCCGGATGCGCTTCTTGGCCTCGCTCATCTCGATGGTCGAGACTTGCTTGGCACCGCCGCGCTCACGACGGCCGCGGGTGGGCCGGCGCCGAGCCTTCTGCTGGGCTCGCTCCTCCCGCTCCTTGCGGATGCTCGCGCGACCCTTGGTCTGGCCCTTGGCGGCCTCGGTGATGATCACCTGCTGACGCCGCGGCGCGGTGGGCAGGTTGATGAACCCGAGGATCTTCGGCTCCGAGCGCCGCGACGAGGCTGCAACGATCACGCCCTCTTGGTTGCGAACCACGCGGCGCTCGTCCTCGACCTCTTCGGTCGCCGGGGCGGCGGGCGTCGGCTGCTTCGGCGCGGCTGCTTGGGCGCGAGCCTGCTCGGCTGCACGCTTGCGCGCGACCTCGGCCTCGCGGCGCTGCTCCTCCGCCTCCCGCACGCGACGCACCTCCTCTTCCCGCTCCTGCAGCTCGATCTTGCCGGCGAGCCCGGTGGCGAAGCGGCGCGTGCCCTTGGGCAGCTCGATGCGATCGCCGACCTTGGGCTCGACGCGCGGCTGGGCCGGCTCGACCGGCTCGGTCGCCGCGACCTCGACCGGCTCGCTGACCACGGGTGGCCGGCGAATCGGCTCGCTGCTGGTCGCCGACGAGGCCGTTGGACGGGCCTCTGCCTGCGCGACCGGGCGCGGCTCGGTGGGGGCCTGCCGACGAATCACGGGCGTCGGCGGTGGCGCGACGACCACTCGCTGCGCGGCCTCCTCGAGCTGCTTCTGCCGCTCGACCTCGGCCGGCCGCGGGCCTGCGCCCTTGCGGCGAAGCGGCACCGACGGACGAACCGAGGGCGCGCTGGCCGGTGCCGACGGAGCGACGGCAGGCTTGGGTGCCGGACTGGGCGCAGCTGCGGGAGCCGACGCGCCGTGGCGCCGCCGGACACGGTCGGCCTCTTCATCGCTGAGCGTGCTCATCACACCCTTGATCTCGATGCCGAGCGAGCGGACTTCCGCGACGAGGTCCTTGTTGTTCTCGATGCCGAGCTCCTTGGCGAGCTCGTAAATGCGGATCTTAGCCATGGTTGGGAGCACCTCCCTCCCTCGGCGCGTCGTTGGCTGGTTTCTTCACGTTGGCGTGCTGCTGACCCCGCTTGGACGCGCTGCGCTCGGGGGCTTGGGGCTGCGATGATAATTCAGACAAGAGTTGTTCGAGTCCTCGTCGGCGATGATTGACGTGTGAACTGTCAGCCGCGGACGCGGCGTGTGAACTTTCGGAGGTCCGGGCGAGCAGATCGATCTCACGTCGAAGCTGCTCGGCGGTCGCGGCCCACAGCGCCTCGGCGTCGACGTCGAACACGCTGACGCGTCGACGCTCGGTTCCGAAAGTGCGGGCGAACGCGCGGCGCTTCGACGCTTGGTCGAGGCACGCCCGTCGCGGGCACAAGTACGCAGTGCGACCGCTGAGGTCACGGGTGACGTTCGCAGGGACGACATGTCCGTCGTCTCGCCGTGCGAACCGAAGTAGGCGAGATTGCGCGCTCTTGGCGCGACATCCCGCGCAAGTCCGAATCGGAATCGTGTCACCCGTGTGCGTCATTCAAAACGTCCTCCGCCCGCTTCGCGTGCGGGCTCGCTTCGCTCGCAGCCGGCCCAGCCGGCCGTTTTTAGACCTGCGGTTCAGCTGTCACCTCCGTGAGAGTCGTCGTCGTCCTCGAAGACGACGTTGAGTTCGAGCTTTCCGCTCGCTGCGTCATTGGCCAAATCGATGATGTCGTCGGCGCGATCGGCCGAGCCGACGACCTGCGCGAGCTCGTCGACGTTGGCGACCGCCAGATCGCGAAGCGAGCGCCAGCCGAGCTCGAACAGGTGCGCGGCGAGGTCACGACCCACGCCGGGGATCGCGGCCATCTCGGCCCGGCTGCGCCGCTCCATCTCGCGGATCTTGCTCTGCGAGTGGATGTCGATGCGCCAGCCGGTCAAGCGCGAGGCCAGCCGGACGTTCTGCCCCTTCTTGCCGATCGCGAGGCTGAGCTTGTCGTCCGGCACCACCAGCTCCATCGTGTGGCGCTCGGCGTCGATCAACACGCGAGAGACCTGCGCCGGCTGGATCGCGTTGCACACGAAGCGGGCCGGATCCTCGTCGTAGGGCACGATGTCGATCTTCTCGCCGCGCAGCTCCTGCACGACCGCCTGGACCCGGCTGCCACGCATGCCCACGCACGCGCCGACCGGATCGACGTCGCGGTCGCGGCTCGAGACCGCGATCTTCGAGCGGGCCCCAGGCTCGCGCGCGCAGGCCTCGATCCGGACGATGCCCTCGAAGATCTCGGGCACCTCGTGCTCGAACAGCTTCTCGACCAGACCCTTGTGCGTCCGCGACAAGATGATCTGCGGGCCGCGAGCCGACTTGTCGACGTCCTTCACGTACGCGACGATCCGATCGCCGGGCCGCAGCGACTCGCGGGGCACCTGATCGCGCGAGGGCAGGATCGCCTCGGCGCGACCGTTGTCGACCTCGACCACGATCGAGCCCCGCTCGAAGCGACGGACGATGCCGGTCATCAGCTCGCCCTTCTTGTCCTTGTAGCGATCGTAGAGGTTCTCGCGCTCGGCCTCGCGGACGCGCTGGATGATCACCTGCTTGGCGGTCTGCGCGGCGATCCGGCCGAACGTGGTGTTGACCTTCTGCAGCGCGGGGATCTCGGGGTACTGCTTGGCCTGCGCCTCGGCCTGCTTCTGATCCTCTTCGAGGTAGAAGATCTGGAACAGCAGCTCGTCGCCGACCTCGGCTTCGAGCCCGGCACGGCGGGCCTGCTCGACGCTGATCTCGCGCATCGGCAGCTCGACTCGGTCGACCACGTAGAGGACCTGGAACAGGTTCACGTTGCCGGTCTCGAGGTCGAAGCTGGCCTCGATCTCGCGGTCGGCGAACACTCGCTTGGCCGCGGTCGCAACCGCCTGCTCGACCGTGTCGATCAGAACATCACGAGAGATGTTCTTCTCCGAGCAAACCGCGTCGATCACCGTGCTGAGGTTGACGTTCTCTTCCATGTTTCCTCGAACTGTGCGTGCGCGCGGGCGGGCTCAGCCCTCCCACACGAGGTTGGCCCGGCGGATCCGGGGCAAGGGGATGCGGAGCGTTCGGTCCCCGTCGACGTCGTGCACCGTGACGACGCCGGTTCGTTGGTCATCGGGCGCCGTCGGATCTTCCTCGACGGCGACGATGCGCCCGTAAAACTTCTTCTCGTTCGCCCCCGGCTCCAAGGGCGCCCAGGTCTCGAGCTTGACGCGACCGCCGATGTGCTCGGCGAAGTGGCGACGTCGAGTCAGCGGCCGATCGATGCCCGGCGACGAGATCTCGAGCGTGTAGGGCTTACCGAGCAACGCCGCCAGCACCGGGTCGCGGGCCTCGCCGCTCTCGGCCGCGGCCGCATTCTCACGCGCGTCCAGGGCGTTGCTGAGCGTGCGACCGAGCCGCGTGCAATCCTCGATGGTCACGCCCGCGGGCGAGTCGATGTAGAGCCGCATCAACCGCCGCTTGCCCGCGCCCAACCACTCGAGCAGCAGCAGCTCGTAGCCAAGATCCTCGACCAGCGGCTCGACGGCGGACTCCAGCAACATCACCGCGTTGGCGTGGCGCCCTCCGGTCTCCCCCTCCGAACCACGATCTCCCTCGCCGCTCGAAGAATCGCGGTCTCGGGGTGGATGTTGGTGGTGCCGGGCTCGGGTCATGCGGATGCGGTCATGCGGATGCGTCCCTGCTCGGCGTTTCATCATCACAAGTCCGTGAGGACCACCGAGCCGGCCGCGAGGCCAGTCCGGTTGCGAGACGAAAAAAAGAGCGGAGGAGGTCCCCCGCTCTCGCGCCGAGTTCGGAGCTGTGGACGAATCGGTAGCACAGGCGAATCTCGCTAGCAACCCTTTGGACAGGGCATGGCGCCAGGTCCGACGGTGATTTCAGCCGGGACCTAAGTCACGCCTTCGAGTCCGTTGGCAGCGCGTGCGAAACAGCCGAGGCGATGGCGCGTAGGGCAGAGTCGCGAATCGAGTGGCGCAATCGACCGACATTCGAGGCCTGTATGGCCTGATGGATCGGTACTGCGATGGAGACCCTCGGGCCTTTCAGCAGCTCCACGCAGCGCTCACTCCCCGCTTGCGTGGGTTCTTGATCAAGCTCGTACGCGACGAGTCGACGGCAGATGATCTCGTGCAGCTGACCTTCCTCAAAGCTCACCTCGCACGCGATCGCTTCTGCGTGCAGGGCCAAGATGCGGACGGCTCGGTCCGCGGCTGGTACTTCGCGATCGCCCGCAACGTCGCCCTCGATCACCTGCGCCAGCGTGGCCGACGTGAGCGACGCGAAGCCGCGGTGGATGTGCAGCCGGTCGACGAGGACGGCTCGCTCGAGGAGCTCGCGCTCGCACGCGAGCATGACGAAGCGGTGATCGATCGCGTCCGCGAGGCGCTCGCTCGGCTACCGGCCACCCAGCGTGAGGTCGTCGAGCTGCACAAGCTCGAGGGCATGTCGATGGCGGAGGTGGCCGCGCGCCTCGACATCCGCGAAGGGGCCGCGCGGGTCCGGGCGCACCGCGGCTACAAGGCGCTCGCGCGCATGCTGAAGGTCGGCATCCTCGCCGCCCTGACGCTGGGAGCCAACTAGACTCGATGGACCCCTGCCCGGCCTTTCGGCCGTTGATTCATTCCACAGAGCAGCGATGACCGAGCACAGGCAGATTGACGCGGCCAAGCTGATCCTGGCCGACCTCGAGCGACAAAAGCAGCGTCGTCGTCGACACTTCCTGCCTGCGCTGGCGATCGTGGTGCTCGCGGTCGGCGGCGCGATGCTGGTGATGGGCCTGCGCCCCGATCTGCTCGAGCAACCCTGGTGGCAGCTCCTGCTGCAGTGCGTGCTCTGGCTGCTGTGTCTGATCGTGTTCCCGGCGATCGGCCTCGGGCTCCTGTTCCCCAGCCGTGGCGTGCGAATCGGCCTGGCTGCCGGCGCGGTCGGCCTGACCGTGCTCGCCACGCTCGGGCTGCCGAGCCCGGCCATGTTCGCGCCCGATGATCACGGCGGGCTCGGCTGCAGCGTGATGATCACCATCTACGCCACGGTCGTGCTGCTGATGGGCCTGCTCAGCGGCGCGTTCGTGCAGCGACGCAAGGCCGCAGCGGTCTACTGGATCGCGGCCGGCGTCGCGCTCACCGGGCTCACCGCGATCACCTGGCAGTGCCCCGTCACCGGCGCCTCGCACATCCTGCCCCGCCACCTGGGCGTCGCTGCGGGCCTGATGATCGCGACCTCGATCGTTGGTGTGCTCATGCGCCGCCGCCACGACGAGCGAGCTTCTGCGCGCGAGTGATCCGTCGCTGCGCCCGCGCCTGCGCTCGGCGTACCCGACCGGCGACCGCGGCGTAGATGCGGGCGGCCCCGTCCCAGCCGACCGGACACAGATCATAGACGGCGCCGTCCTCGAGCTCGATCACGAACGCCTCGCCGACCGGCGGCGGACGCTGCTCGACCTCGATGTTGGCGATGGTCTTGATCGGCACGACGATCCGCCGACCGCGATGCGGAAACCATAAACGGCGACCGTACTGAATCACCGCCTTGGGCAGCAGCGCGAACGCGATCATGCGCGCCCAGCCGAGCAGGTAGAGCACCAGCAACGCGATCACGATCCGCGTCAGCGCCTCCGAGCCGGCGCCAATTACCCACCAGCCGCTCGGGATGCGACCGAGCCCGACGATCAGCAGCGCGACGAAGTACAGCGGCCAGAGCCCCAAGCGCGCCAGAAAGCCGGTCCAGTCCTCTGGTCGTGCGACCCGCAGCCACGGCCGAAACAAGGCTCGGATGGCGCGGAGCAGAGCGAACACCGAGCGAGTGTAGCAGCTCTCGCGGGCGTGGATGCACGTCCGCGCGGCCCGGCGAACCACCCGCAGGGTGTCACGCTTGACACCCTGCCTCGGGCCAGCAAACGAGCTAGTCGAATGTCCACGCTTCGTGCACCTTCCAGCTGGCCGCCACCGGCTCAGTACGCGCTGGCCGTCGGCGTCGTGCTGTTGTCGTTGGGCGCTCGATGGCTGCTCAATCCCGTGCTCGGGACGGCGGTGCCGTTCGTGACGGTGTTCACCGCGCTGATGGTGCTGGTGCTCAGCGT
>DATLLB010000679.1:0-12076 GCA_035538075.1 Enhygromyxa sp. | reverse complement strand
CCGCAAGCACCCGCGATCGGCTGGACCACCGACGCTGGCGCGACGGTGATCCCCACCGCCCTGCCCCACACCACGCAGTTCAGCTACACCTTCGGGCTGGTCGCGCTGCATGAGCCCAACCACCTCGCGATGCACGCGGGCGGCCAGTTCTACCTGTCCGAAGACGCTGGCTGCACGTGGACCAATCTCGGCTCGATCGCCCAGCCGCCCGCCACCGGGCCGCTCGATCTCGTGGTCGGTCCCGACGACACCATCTACGGCTACGGCGAGAACCAACCCGGCCTGATCCGCTGGCAAGGCCAGACGATCGAGGTGCTCGACGGCCCGCCCGGCTCGGCGATCTACGACATCGTCGTCGATCCCAACCAGCCCGATCGCCTGCGCGTGGCCCTCGACGGCGGCAAGCTGCAGGAGTCGCTCGACGGCGGCAGCACCTTCAACAAGCTCGGCATCTCGCCCCCGCCCGGCGACGACCTCGGGATCAGCTATCGCGGCGCCATCGATCCCACCGACCTCGATCGCGCCGTGTTCGGCTTCATCTCGCAGGGCTGGTGGGTGACCGACGACGGCGGCGAGTCGTGGACGAAGTCGACGGTCGAGACCCCGGAGCCCGACCAGGCGATCAACGGCTTCAACGTCGAGTTCGCGCCCGACGGCAGCGGGATCGTGTACGCGCAGGGGCTCGAGGTCCAGCTGATGAACAGCCCCAAGCGGATCTATCGCAGCGAGGATCACGGCTTCAGCTTCGTGCCGGTCGTCGACGACGGCCCCGAGATCGTGCAGACCAACGGCACGCGCATGTTCGTGCACCCGCAGGATCCCGACACGCTGCTGTTCGCGTTCGGCACCTGCCTGCAAGGCGTCGGGACCTCCCTCTACACCTACGATCACGCGAGCGGCGAGGTGACCACCGAGGTCCACAACTACGCGGGCTTCAACGCGATCGTGGTCTCGCCTGCCGATCCGAATTTCTACTACTTGGGGCTCGAAGGCTCGGGCAATCCCAACGGCCCGCACTGCGGGTTTTGAGCCACGCACACAAAGCAAAAGCGCCGGTGCCCCGCGGGGCGCCGGCGCTTTTTCTCTGAGCACGGATCAGCCGATCGGATCGACGACCGTCTGGATGATGCCCGTGAGGCAGCCGATGGCCTCCGAGAAGTCGGTGTCGCAGACCGACTCGATGCAGCAGCGGATCTTCTCGTCCGGACCGCCGACGTCGACGTTGAGGGCCTCGCAGACCTCCTGCACGCGGACGTTCGGGACCGCCTGACCGGTGAAGCCACCCATGCCGTTCTCGCCCGTGCAGCCGGGTCCGATGCCGAACTCGAACTCCTTCGATGCCGCGGTGCCGTCGTCGCCCGGGAGGATGTCGCCGGCCGGGTACGCGCCATCCCGCCACTGACGGTAGACGAGATCCTCGACGCCGCCCGCGGTCGGCTGGAACGGCGGCTGGTCGTTGTGATCGGTGACGAGCGGCACGCCGAGGATGCCGAGCATGATGACCTCCTTGTTCTGGTCGGTGATCAGCTCGTCCTGCAGGTAGGTCAGGTAGCGCGTGAGCGGGTGCAGCACGCCCGTGTCGATCGAGGTGCAGTCGGCGTAGACGCCGTTGGCGTCCGGCGCACCGCAGTCGACGCCCGCGTTCCAGCACACCGCCGAGGTCGCCTGGGTCTTGGTCCCGGTGTCGGGGTTGATCTCCCAGTACGTGTTGTTCGTCTGGTTGGTGAAGTACGAGTAGCCCTCGGGCGAGCGGACCGAGCAGTCGGTCTCGTCCGTGATGATCGCGATCGCGAGGATCGCCCCGTCACGCAAGAACGGCTTGTTGCCCTGGTTCCACTGCGCGCCCGGGTTGATGGCCTGCAGCATGGCCTCGAGCGGCGCCTCGTAGCCGCAGCCGTTGATGCCCTGCGGGCCGATGCAGCTCAGCGCGCCCTTGATGTTGTTGCCCGGGATGTTGGTGGTCGCCCCGTTCACGCCCTCGAAGTGGATGAAGGGATCGGCCGGCTCGACCGGCACCGGACAGCCGGTGGTGCACGCTTCGGGGAACTCCGGCGCGTTGCTGCCCAGGCCCTCGAAGTCCTCGAGCCGGTTGATGCACGCGACCTCCTGCGGCGCGCCCTGGGCGGGCTCGTAGCCGTCGGGCTGGAACGGGGTGCACTGCGGGTGCCCCAGGTCCGTGGTCGTGACCATGATGTTGACGTCGGGGTTGAGCGGGTTGCCCTCCTCGTCGGTCAGCATCTGCAGCTTGTCGATCAGCAACGGGAAGTTGGCGGAGAGGTTGATCTGCTCCTCACCCATCGTGCCCGAGTTGTCGACCACGAACAGCAGGTCGACCTGGTTGCAGTTGCCGTCACCCGAAGCGCAGCCCGGATTGGGACCGTCGGTGTCGGTCTCCATCAGGGTGTCGAGGCAGCCCATCGGCGGGCAGCCGGACTCACCGTCGCCGTCGCCGTCGCCGGACTCACCGTCGCCATCACCCGAGTTGTCACCGTCACCGTCGCCGCTGTCGATGCCCTCGGACCCGAGGGTCAAGGTGACGTTGGAGTTGTCGTTGTTGCCTTGGTCGTCAGAGCACGCAGCCGCGAGGCAAACGGCCCCGGTGACACCGGAAGCAAGAAGCAAGTTGAAGGTCGTCCTACGCATCGTTCCTCCGCGAAACAAAAGGGGCTGTACGCCGCGGTACTTGGCATCCTACACGTTTTTCTCGGCAAGGGGGAAACAACGGACAGCCCCTGATCGCACGCGACCGCCGCTCGACCGCGCGAGTGCAAGGCCGGAACGACGGTCTGAAGTGGGGTCCAAGGGCCAGCTCACGGTCGGAGTGCCGAGCCCGCCGCGCCGCTCGCCAGTTCATGGGGCATTCCGCGTGCACTGATCTGCACGTGTCACCCGACGGGGACGAACACGTCCTGGATGACGTCGGTCAAGCAGCTGATCGCCGCGCTGAAGTCGGTGTCGCAGACCGACTCGATGCAGCAGCGCACGCGATCGTCGTAGTTGAGCGACTCGCAGACCGCCTTGATGCGCACGGGCGGGATCGCCTGCCCGGTCACGTTGCCCATGTCGTCGTAGCCCGTGCAGCCGGGCCCGATGCCGTAGGCCCACTGCTGATAGTCCACGTCGATGCCCGCCAGCATGTCCTCTTCGAGGATGTCGGCGTTGCGCCACTTGCGGTAGACGAGATCGTGCACGCCGCCGTCGATCGGCTCGTGCGGCGGATCCGGGTTGTGCTCGGTGACCGGCGGCACACCGAGGATGCCGAGCATCACGACCTCCTTGCCGAGGCCCTCGCGCATGTACTCGATCAGGAAGTCGGTGTAGCGCTCGACCGGATGCATGACGCCGTCGTCATCGTCCGCGAAGCAGTTGACGTACACACCGTTGGCGTCGGGCCCGTTGCAGGTGACCCCGGCGTTCCAGCAGATCGCGGAGCTCGGCAGATCGCTGCCATCCGGGTGCGTGGCGAAGTAATCGCCGTTGGTCATGATGCTGTAGTCCTTCACCGAGCAGTCGGCCTCGTCGGTGATCATCGCGATCGCGAGCACCGCCCCCTCGCGCAGGAACGGCCGCGCGACGCCGCCGTTCGGGCACGCCTCGGGATCGTCCGGCGACCCGCAGTTCCACGACGCCTTCGGGTTGAGGGCCTGCATCATCGACTCGAGCTGCGACTCGTAGCCGCAGCCGTCGATGCCCTGCGGACCGATGCAGGCGAGCGCCTGCGCGACCGGGCTGTCGTCGACGCCGTCGTTGTTGATGTCGACCGGCGGGACCGGCGGGACGTTGTCGATGCCGCCGTCCTCGAAGTGGATGATCAGGTCGCCGTCGAGCGGCTCGATGCCCGGCGCCGCACAGACCTCGGTGCAGGCCTGCTCGTAGACCGGCGGGTTGATCAGCTCGAGCCCGGTGAAGCTATCGAGTCGCTTGGTGCAGGCCTCCGCGACCGGAGCCCCGCGCTCGGGCTCGTGGGTCTGGAACGGCTTGCACAGCGGGTTCCCGAAGTCGGTCGTGGTGACCATGATGTTGACGTTGGCGCCGAGCATGCCGCCGCCTTCGTCCTCGAGGTTCTCGAGCTGCTGCACCAACAACGGGAAGTTGCGCGCGAGGTTGAGCTGCTCCGCGCCCATGGTCCCGGAGTTGTCGATCACGAACAGCAGATCGATGAGGTTGCAGTTGCCCTCCGAGTCGCAACCAACCGGATCTTCTTCGTCGGGCAGATCGAGGCAGCCCGTGATCGGCGGGCAGCCGTCCTCTTCACCGCCGTCGCCATCTCCATCACCGCCGTCTCCGTCACCGTCGCCCTCGGTCGTCGGGTCGTCGTTGCCGGTGTCCGGGATGTAGGTGGTTGCCGCCTCGGTGTTGCCGCCGTCGTCGCTGCAACCGTAGGCGAGCACCAGCAAGCCGGAGAACGAAGCCAAGGTGATCCAAGAGAAGCGCTGCATCCCAGGCAGCACTCTATCAGAACCCGCCCGGCCTACAGCACGATGTTGATCAGCCGGCCGGGCACGTAGACGACGCGCTTGGGCTGCTGGTCGCCAACGAACTTGGCGACCGCTTCCGAGCCCATCGCCAACGCTTTGATCTCGTCTTGCGCGCCCTTGGGGTCGAGGCTCGCAGGCACCTGGAGATCTGCGCGCTTCTTGCCGTTGACCTGCACGACGAGCGTCCAGCTGTCCTCGACCAACAGCGCGGGATCGGCCACGGGCCAGCGCTCATAGGTCAGCGTGTCGGGCTTGCCGAGCGCGCGCCAGAGCTCCTCGGCGAGGTGTGGCGCAAAGGGCGCGAGCAGCAGGCAGAAGGTCGCGGCGGCGTCACGGCAGAGTGACTCGCCGTCCTTCTCGATGTCGCGCACGAACACCATCAGCGAGGAGATCGCCGTATTGAAGCTCATCCGATCGATGCGCTCGGTGACCTCGTCGATGGTCTTGTGCAGCAAGCGACGCTGCCGCTCGCTGCCCTCGCCCTCCGCCAGCACGCGCGGACGATCGTCGGCCTCCTTCGGTGACTCGAAGAACAACCGGTACGCGCGACCGAGGAACCGGAAGCACCCGCTCACGCCCTCGGGCTGCCACGGCGCGCTGGCCTCGAGCGGGCCCATGAACATCTCGTAGAGCCGCATGGTGTCGGCCCCGTACTCGTGGATCACGTCGTCGGGGTTGACCACGTTGCCGCGGCTCTTCGACATCTTGTCCCACTGGATCACCAGCGGCTCGCGGGTCTCCTTGTGGACGTACTCGATCTCGTCGCCGTTGCTGACCTCCTCGATGTCGGTCGTCACGTAGACGCGCCGATCATCCTTGTCGCGCCGCTGCTTGGGCACATACGTCGCGCCGAGCACCATGCCCTGATTGACCAGCTTCTGAAACGGCTCCTTGGTGTGCACATGGCCGAGGTCGAACAGGACCTTGTGCCAGAAGCGGGAGTACAAGAGGTGCAGCACCGCATGCTCGGCGCCGCCGATGTAGAGGTCGACCGGCAGCCAGTAATTCTCGGCCTCGCTCGACCACGGCGCGCCGCTGTTTCGCGGATCGGCGAAGCGCAGGTAGTACCAGCACGAGCCGGCCCACTGCGGCATGGTGTTGGTCTCGCGGCGCGAGCCGTCGGGCAGCTCGACCCAGCTCTTGGCCTTGGCCAGCGGCGGCTCGCCGGTCTCCGACGGGTTGAAGTCGTCGAGCATCGGCAGCTCGACCGGCAGCTGCTCGACCGGCACGCCCACGACCTCGCCGTCGGGCTTGTGCATGAGCGGGAACGGCTCGCCCCAGTAGCGCTGCCGCGAGAACAACCAGTCGCGGAGCTTGTAGTTGACCCGCGGCTGACCCTTGCCGTGCTCGGCCAGCCACGCGGTGATCTTGGCCTTGGCGTCGGCGGTCGGCAGGCCGTCGATCAGGCCCGAGTTGACCGCGACGCCAGGCTCGGCGAACGCCTCGGTCTGCACGTCGATCGGCGAGCCGTCGCTCGGCGCGACGACCTGCACGATCGGCAGGCCCATGGTCGTCGCGAACGCATGGTCGCGCGTGTCGTGGCCGGGCACCGCCATGATCGCCCCGGTCCCGTAGCCCATCAGCACGTAGTCGGCGATCCAGATCGGGATGCGCTGATTGTTGACCGGGTTGATCGCAAACAGCCCCGTGAACACGCCCGTCTTCTTGCCCTCGGCGGCCTCGGCCTGGCGATCTCGTTCGCTGCGCAGCGCGGTCGCCCGCTGGTAGTCGGTGACCGCCTTCACGTGGGCCTGATCAACCCCCGCACGCGCGAGCAGATCGGCGAGCCCCGGATACTCGGGCGCCAGCACCATGTACGTCGCGCCAAACAGCGTGTCCGGCCGCGTGGTGTAGACGCTCACCTGCTCGGTCGCGATGCCATCAATCGCGAAGTGAACCTCCGCCCCTTCCGAGCGCCCGATCCAGTCGCGCTGCATCTTCAAGACGCTGGCCGGCCAGTCGAGCCCCTCCAGGTCGTCCATCAGCCGCTGCGCATACTCGGTGATCCGCATCATCCACTGCCGCATCGGCACGCGGATGACCTCGTAACCATCGGCGATCGCGTCCGCGACCTCTTCGTTGGCCAGCACCACGCGCTGATCGGGGCACCAGTTGACCGGCGCTTCGTGCAGATACGCGAGCCGCCGCCCATCCCGGTACTCACGGACCGCCTGCTCGCCCGCGTCGGCGACCTCGGCCGGGATCGGCAGCTCGGCGATCGGTCGCGCCCGGCCTTGCTCGCGGTCGTACCAGCTGCCCCAGATCTGCAAGAAGATCCACTGCGTCCACTTGAAGTACTCGGGGTCCGTGGTCGCAAGCTCGCGCGACCAGTCGTACGAGAAGCCGAGCAGCTTGAGCTGGCGCTTGAAATTATCGATGCACTCGTAGGTGCGGGTCCGCGGGTGCGTGCCCTTCTTCATCGCGTAGCGCTCGGCCGGCAGCCCGAACGCGTCCCAGCCCATCGGGTGCAGCACGTTGAAGCCGAGCATCCGCTTGTAGCGGGCCATGATGTCGGTCGCGGTGTAGCCCTCCGGGTGACCGACGTGGAGCCCGTCGCCGCTCGGGTACGGGAACATGTCGAGCACGTAGTACTTGGGCCGGCTGTGATCGACCTCGGCTTTGAAGGTCTCGCGCTCGTCCCAGAAGGCCTGCCAGCGGGCCTCGATCGCGGCGTGGTCGTAGGGCATGGGTTGGGAAAGCTACGGCGTTTCCCAGCCGAGAACCAGCCGCCCGATCAGGGCTCGCCGCACTCGCCCGCGGGCGCGGGCGCCAGCGACAGCTCGGCGCGGCTGGCCAGGTCGTCGTTGGAGACGTTGGTCCGCGCCTGACCGCCGAGGCCGAAGCACTCGACCGTGCCGCCGGACTGCAGGCGCGTCTCCCAGCGACCGGTCTGCGTGACCGCGACCTCCCAGCGCGAAGCGTCGGGCGCCAGCGCCTCCCCGCAGCTGCGGGTGGTGCCGACGATCCACGGGGGATCCTGCGCGACAGTGCACGGCAGCGGCGGATCCCAGCAGTCGACGCGGCGCGTGACGATCTCGACCGACTGCTCGCTGGTCGTGCACATGTCGATCACCGCGTCGGCCTCGACGTGGAGGATCACGCCTTCGGGCTCGTCGCCGGTCTCGGTGCCCTGCCCTTCGCTGCCGACGTCATCGCTCGAGCACGCGGCGAGCAGTAGAGCGAAGAGCATGATCGTGGCGCGCGAGCCCATCACCGGGCGAGGGTCACCGATCACCCCGCGGGTGTCGAGCGCGGGAGTCACGAGTCGAAGCGCGGCAGCACCGGTTTTTTGCAGCTGCGCACGAGCCGAGCCTCGCCGTCGATCGCAACCTCGTACTCGACCGCCTGCTCGCCTGCGCCGACCCGATACTTGCCGCGCTGGCGCAGCTCGGCGTGCAGCAGCGCGCCCGACTCGAGCACCACGTACTGCGCTTGGCTGTCCTCATGGAGCCCCTGCTCGTCGAGGCTGTCGGTCTCCGACCACGAGCGCAGCACGATCGCGTCTGCGCCGTCGATGGCGATCCAGCGCTCGACCGTCACGGTCGCCCTGCGCTCGCGCGGCTCGGGCTCGGGCAGCCTGACGCCGTCGGGCAGCTGCAGGCTCCCGCGCTCGGCCTCGACGCGCCCGGAGCCGCTGCGATCGTAGATCGCGAAGATCCAGTCGACGCTGCTCCCCGACGCGCCCGACTCGGGCAGCGTGGGATGAAAGCTGCTCAGCCCGGCCCAGCTCCCGTACGCGCTCCACAGCGCGGTCGGGCCGTCGAGCTCGGTCCACGCGACGCCGTCGGTCTGCAGGCGGACCTCGGCGAGGCTGCGCGCGGCGATCGTCTCGGCCATCCGAGCGCCCTGCTTGGTCGAAATCTCTCCGTTGTGCACGAGCATCCCCTCGACCGTCCACGAGCCGGCGATCCGCGTCGGCACGCCAGCTCCGACGTTGCCGACCTCGACCCGAAACTCGTACTCGAGCTTGCACGTGGGCGCCTTCCAGCTCGGCGCGCGCTCGCGGGGTGTCGCCTCATCGACCTCGTACTTCGCGACCGCAGCGGTGAAGCGCTCGCCCAGCGACGGATCGAATTGCGGCGGCTTGGCGATCGTCTCGACCGGCGCCTTATCGACCGGGGGCTCGGCCACGACCTCGGGCGCCTCCGGCTCGGACGGCGCGGGCGGCCGCTCGTTCGTCGTCGTCGCGACCGGCGAGGGATCAGCCGTGCAGCCGCACAGCGTCAGCCAGCCAAGCGCGAGCCCGAATTTCCGCAGCGTGCCCATGCTCAGCGCAACCACCCGAGCTGGCGAGCGGCCAGCTCCTTCATGATCTCCTCGGCCCCGCCGCCGATGCTCAGCACCTTGGTCTCGCGATAGATCCGCTCCGACTTGACCCCACGAATGAAGCCCGCGCCGCCGAGGATCTGCACGGCCTCCTTCGCGCACTTCTCCACGCACTGCGTCGCCAAGTTCTTGGCCATGCAGACCTCGGCGATCGGCACCTCGCGTCGATCGATGCGCCAGGCCAGATCGTCGAGCACACACTCGACCGAGCGGATCGTCATCGCCATGTCGACCAGCTTGTGGCGCACGACCTGGTGGCGGATCAGCGGCTTGCCGAAGGTCTGCCGCTCGCGCGCCCAGCCCAGCGCCTCGTCGAGGCACACCCGCGCGAACCCGAGCGCCATCGCGGCGAGCATCATCCGCTCGCCGTTGAAGTTGGCCATGATGCCCATGAACCCCGCGTTCTCCGGGCCGATCAAGTTCTCGACCGGCACTCGACAGCCATCGAAGTAGAGCGTGGCGGTGTCGGAGCACCACCAGCCCATCTTGTCGAGCTTGGTGCGGGTCAGGCCCGGCGCGTCGCCGGGGATCGCCAGCAGCGAGATGCCCTGCATGCCCGGCCCGCCGGTGCGCACCGCCGTGGTGATCCAGTCCGCGCGCATGCCCGACGTAATGAAGGTCTTGCTGCCGTCGACGATGTAGAAGTCGCCCTCGCGGCGCGCCGTGGTCTTGAGGTTGGCGACGTCGGATCCGCCCGAGGGCTCGGTGATCGCCAGCGCGCTGATCTGCTCGCCCGCGATCACCCCGGGCGCGATGCGTTGCTTCAGCTCGCGGGAGCCGAGCGCCATGATCGGCGGCAGCCCGATCCCGTGGCTCATCAGCCCCGCGACCACGCCACCCGAGCCCGCGCGCGTCAGCTCTTCGGCGACCAGCAGCTTGGCGAACTCGTTGGTCGGCGTGCCGCCAAACTCCTCCGGGAAGCCGAGCCCGAGCAGCCCGAGCTCGCCGGCCTTGCGGTAGAGCTCGCGCGGAAACTCGGCCGCCTCCTCCCACGCGTCGATGTTGGGGCTCAGCTCGCGCTCGACGAAGCCCCGCAGGCTGCGGCGCAGCGGCTCGAGGTCTTCGGTCCAGCCGGGGTGCTTGCGGGGGAGCTCGAACATCTGGGGGAGCACGATAAGGGAGTTCGCAAGGGGATCGCCGACGAGGATCTTGGTTGGCGGGAGATCCGCGTACGCGGAGCTTGCGAACCCCTCGGGCAGGCCGGAGGTGTCTCGACACACCTTCGGCCGGCTCCTCGATCGGCGGATTTTACGCATTCACGCGTTGCCCGAGGGCAGGCACCTCCTGCGCTGGTGTCTCGACACCTCCGGTCTGCCCCCGCACCTCACCGAAGGTGTCTCGACACACCTCCGCTCTGCTCCCAGGTCGGCGGACACTACGCAATCGCGCATTCCCCGAGGGCAGGCACCTCACCGAAGGTGTCTCGACACACCCTCGACGAGGGCCCCGATCGGCGGCGAGTCCGCAGATACACCCACGCCGAGGGCCTCGACCTCCGGGAAGGTGTCTCGACACACCTTGGGCAAGAGTCACCTCCTCGCCGAAGGTCCGCGGAGACACCTCGAGCAAGATGCCGACCCTCACCGAGGGTCCGTCGGCACACCTTCGCGGAGGGTCATCACCTCGCCGAAGATCCGCCGGCACACCTCGAGCGAGACTCCGATCCTCACCGAGGGTCCGTCGGCATATCTTCGCGGAGGGTCATCACCTCACCGAAGGTCCACCGGCACATCTTCGCGGAGGGTCATCACTTCACCGGAGGTCCGTCGGCAAACCTTCGACGAGGCAAGCCTTCAATCGTGAACCGTCGTCGAGGTTGTCTTCGACGGCACGTGGGCACGATGCGACGACTGGGTGATGCGGTGGGGCGCCCCGACGCTCAAACAGTCCTCGCCGCCGAAGCACTGCTCGAGGTGACATTCAGATTCGCCGATACAGCAGATTGCTCGAGGTCGCCTGCCCCAAAGCGAATGCGAGCCCCCGAGAATTTGTGATGCGGTGTGTCGTCCCGACGCGAGTTCCGCAGCCGCCCAAGATCGCGTTCGCTCAGCGAGTGGCAGGTCGGCGGCGAGGACTGTCTGAGCGGCGGGGCGACACACCGCATCGCCCAGTCCTCTCATCGTGCCCACGTGCCCTCGCAAACGACCACCACGCCGCCCACATCACCAGATCTCGCACCGATCAGCCATGCCGTACCGAACCAACCACCACGACCCCAGCGAAGTCACCAGATCTCGCACCGATCAGCAGGATTCATCGCCGTCCCCTCGGCACACGAAAACGCCTGCGAAAATTCCGGCAAGTTCACCAGCGGACCGATCGCCCGAAACTCCCCAGGCGAGTGCGGATCCCCCTCGATCTGCCGCTCGAGCGCAGGCGCGGCGACATGCTGACACCAAGTCTGCGCATACGCGACGAAGAACACCTGCTCGTTGCTCATCCCCTCGATCACCGCAGCATCCCCCCCACGCTCGGCCGCCCACGCCCGATAAGCGAAGTAAGCCTCCTTCACCCCGCCAATGTCCGCGATGTTCTCCCCCGCCGTCAGCTCGCCGTTGACCCGCTTGCCCGGCAGCGGCTCGTAGTTGCTGTATTGCTCGACCACGCACGCGACCCGCTGCTCGAACGCGGTCACGACCGCAGGCTCCCACCACTCGTGCAGGCGGCCGCTCGCGTCGTACTTGCGGCCCTCGTCGTCGAAGCCGTGCGTCAGCTCGTGGCCGGCGACGACCCCGATACCGGCGAAATTCATGACCATCGGCTGTTCGGCGTCGAACAGCGGCGGCTGCAGGATGCCGGCCGGAAACGCCAGCTCGTTGTTGCTCGGGTGATAGTAGGCGTTGACCAGCGGCGCCGGCATCAGCCACTCGGCCTCGTCGACCGGCGCGCCGATCTTCGCGAGCTCGCGCGCGTGCGCGGCCGAGCGCTCGGCCAGCAGGTTGGCGAAGTGCGAGCTGCCGATCGTGACCTCGGCGTAGTCGTGCCAGCGATCGGGGTAGCCGATCTTGCGACCGAGCGCGGCGATCTTCTGCTGCGCTCGGTCGCGCGTGGGCTCGTCCATCCACGGGATCTCGAGCAGGCTCGCCGCCAACGCGGCGTTGATGCGCCCGACCATGTCGTGGGCGATGGCCTTGCTGTCGCCAGCGAACGCGAGCTCGACGAAAGCCGGCCCGATGAGATCAGGCAGCGCCCACATGGTCGAGTCGACGCAGCGCTTCCACATCGGCGGTTGCTCGGCGACCCCGGTGATGAGCTGCTCGAGCTCGAAGTTG
>DATLLB010000678.1:0-10887 GCA_035538075.1 Enhygromyxa sp. | reverse complement strand
GCGAGCGAAGCGGATCGGTTCGGGGTTTTCGACCGCACGTGGTGCCCCCCGTCGGGGGCTTTTGGTGGCGGTCACCATCTTTCGTGAACGACTGGCACCGCGCCGCTCACCTGCATGGTGCAGGTTGGCGGCGCGGCTTTTTTAGACCCCCGAAGAGGGTCTTTTCATTTGGGCAGCTCAGCCTTCCTGCTGACCTTTTAGCTTCTGGCGGGCGCGGTAGTAGCCCTTCTTCGCGTCCTTGTTCGAGGGGCGAATCCGCATCGCCGCGCGATAGGCCGGCACCGCGTCCTCCCAGCGCTCGAGACCGGCGAGCGCGTCGGCCCGGTACTTGAGCGCGCTGAACAGCTTGGGCTCGAGGTTGAGCAGCTCGTCGGCGGTCGCGAGCAGGCCGGTGTAGTCCTCGGCGGCTCGCTGCTTGCGGGCGAGGTTGTTGAGCGCGTCGACGAAGTTCGGGCGCCCGTCTTCGTGATCGGGCCAGACCGCGAGCAGGTCGCGGTAGGCATTCACGGCGGTGGCCCAGTCCTCGTCCTTGGCCGCCTTCTTGGCCGCTGGCTCGAGCATCTTCGCGGCGTCGCGGCGCAGCCGACCGATCGCCTCGTTGCCGGGATCGGCGATGCCCAACGCGGTCAGCTCGATCGCCAGACTGCCGGCCGCAGGATCGCGCCAGTGCTCGTCCATCAGCGCTTGCTCGGCCCGGGCCACGATCGCATCGGGCGTATCGGCGAGCGGGAGCTCGCCGGTCTCGCCCGCGGTCTCCTCCCCCGAATCGCCCGAGGTCTCGGCAGGCTCGGGCGGCACCGGAGCCTCGCCGGTCTCGCTGGTGCTCGGCGGGACCACCTGGGGATCGGGTTGCTTGCCGTTGTTGGCGTCGGCCGTCGCGTCGTCGTCGTCGCTGCCAAGGCCGGGGATCAGCTCGGGCCTCACGATCAACACGGTCGCGAGCACGGCCGCCGCTCCGAGCCCGAGCCACAGCCACGGCTTGCGACGCGGCTCGACCACCCGCGGTGCGACAGCCGAGCGCGCGGCGGCCTGATCGTGAACGGTCACGATCGGCTCAATCGGCTTGTCGCTGCTCGACTCGGCCGCGCTCATGCCGTGGAACCCCGCCCGCGAGCGCGAGCCCGAGGCCGACGAGGTCTCGGCGTCCAGCTGCAGCCCCATCACGGCCGCGACCGCCGACGCGCGGCCTTCGAGCGCGCGGGTCAGCTCATACTCGAGCGCGCGCATCGACTCCGGCCGTCGGTTGAGCTCGCGCGCGAGGCAGCGCGACACCACCTCGGCGAGCGGCGGCGGGACCTCGGGGCGCAGCTCGGTCACGTTCGGCGCCGGACCGCCGCCCTTCTTCATCAGCACGTCGATCGCATTGCGACCGGTGAACGGCAGGTGCCCGGTGAGCATCTCGAACAAGATGGTCCCGAGCGCGTAGATGTCCGACTTGATGTCGGCCGAGGCCCCCGCGGCCTGCTCGGGCGCCATGTAGTCGGGCGAGCCCATGACCATGCCCGGGGTCGTCTGCGAGCTGCTGACCGTGTCGATCTGCTTGCAGATGCCGAAGTCGAGCACCTTCACGAAGTCCGGGTCGCCGCCCTTGACCGTCAGCACCACGTTCTCCGACTTGAGATCGCGGTGAATGATCCCGGCCTCGTGCGCAGCCGCGAGCGCCTTGCAGATCTGCCTCGCGATGTGAACCGCCCGGCGGATCGCCAGCGGACCCGACTGCCGGATCACGGTGCCGAGGTCGGTGCCCTCGAGCAGCTCCATCACGAAGTAGAGATCGCCGGACTCCGACTCGCCCTCGTCGTCGGTGGTGCCGATGTCGACGACGTCGATGATGTTCGGGTGCCCGGTCTGCGTGGCCGCCCGAGCCTCACGCATGAAGCGATCGATGATGTCGGGATCGCGGCCGTAGACGTCGTGCAGGATCTTGAGCGCGTAGGTCTTGCCGAGCGCGAGGTGGGTGGCAGCGAACACCGCCCCCATGCCGCCGACGCCGAGCAGCCGATCGACGCGATAGCGCTTGCCGACCACGGTGCCGACCCGCGCGGTCGCGGACGCCGTCAACGCCTCGGTGTTCGGCGCCTCGTTCCAGCTCGAGCGCTGCGAGGTGCGGAGCTCGACGATGTCCTCTTCCTCGAGCTCGATGCTGGTGCTGCCGTCGTCGTTGCCATTGCCAAGCACGCCGCTGGCCGCCCGGCTCTCGTCGCGCCGAGTCGGCATCTTCTTGGTCGGCGGGCGCCCGAGCTTGACGTCGATCGCGTCGCTGATGCTCAGCGTGTCGGTCTGCTCCATGCTGGCTTGCGCGCGGATCGGCGAGAAATCCTCGCGCGCATAGCTGGCGTAGTCCTGCGACTCGAGCTTGTACTCGAGCTGGAAGATGTCGCGCATGAACGCCGCGACCTGATCGACGTCGCTGCTCGGATAGTGGCGGTTGAGCACCTCCGAGAGCGCGACTTTGAAGTCACCGGCGGTCTGGAAGCGATCCTCCCGCTCGACCGCCAGCGCCCGCAGCACGGCTTCGTCGAGCCCGTCGGGCACACCCGGAACAATTGCGGACGGCGCCTGGATCTTGGGGTTGCGCAGCTCGGCCAGCGCCGAGGGCCCGGCGATCTGGTGACGATCGGCCGGAAACAGCTGGCGCCCCGTCAGCATCTCCCACAGCACGATGCCGGCCGCGTAGATGTCGGTCCGCCGATCGGCCGGAAACCCGCGCGCCTGCTCGGGCGAGAGGTAGCTGTAGCGACCAAAGACCACGCCCGGGTTGGTCAACTCGCGCTTGATCGCGTGCGTGGCCAGACCGAAGTCGGTGATTTTGATCTGCCCGTGGTAGCTCACCATGATGTTCGGCGGTGAGATGTCACGGTGGACGAGATCGAGGGCCATCGCGTCGTGCACGTAGTCGAGCCCGCGACACAGCTCGCGAATCACGAAGATCGCAAAGTCGACCGGGATGCGCCGATGCAGCTGCGCGCAGCGGTTCCAGACCGCGCGCAGATCCTTGCCCTCGACCAGCTCCATCGCGAGGTAGTGGTCCTCGGCCACGCGACCGGCGTCGAACACCTGCACGAGGTTGGCGTGGTTGAGGCGAACCACGACCTTCGCCTCGTCGAGGAAGCGGCGGCGCACGCCGTCGTCCTCGAGCTCGGTCAGCACCTTCTTGACCACGCACAGCTTCTCGAACCCACCCGTCTCGCCCGCGGCGGCGAGGAACAGCTCGCCCATGCCGCCGCGCGCCATCGGCCGCAACAGCACGTACTTCCCGAACACTTGGGGAAACGGGTTGTGGCTGCCGGACGAAAGGCCCGATGGTTCGGCAGGGGAAGCCACGGCCGCATCTTACCCAAAAGCCGGCCCGCGCCGAGCCCGAGTTGAGACTACTTCGGACCACACGGAAGCCGGGCAAGCCTTGCAGGCCACTAACAATCTGCGGAGAGCTGCACGCGACGAACCCACGCGCTCGCGCTGGCCTCGAGCGTGATCGGCTCACGAACGGGCGCACAGTCGGCCGCGCGCACGCGCACCGTGTAGCTTCCCGGTAGCACGGCGCTGGCCTCGACCCGACCTTCGGCATCGCTGATCGCGGCTCGCCAAGGTCCGCCGTCGATGCGCGCGCCGACGATCGGCTGGCCGTCGGCGTCGACGATCTCCAATGTCAGCGCCGAGCCGCGCGCCGAGAGATCGGAGCGCAGCTCGACCTCGTCGCCTGGCCGCGCGAGCGTGACGGTGGCCAGCTCGCGTTCGTCTCGGATCGCTCGCAGCGAGTACTCGGCCGGCGCGAGGTGGGCAAACTCGAAGCGGCCGTGCGCGTCCACTTCGGTCGCATGTTGTTCGTAGGCTCGCGCACGATTGCTGGCCAGCACGCGTGTGCGATCGAAGGGCTCGCCGTTCGACCCGAGCACGCGGCCGGTGATCGGCGGCGCGGCCGAAGCCAACGCGATCTCGACCGGCTCGTCGTCGAGCGCGACCTCGATCTCGCGCGGCGCGAGACCGGACGCCGACGCCAGCACGCGCGCTCGTTCGTGCTCCGGCGCCGACGGCTCCGGCCGGCAATTCGACGGATCGAGATCGCAGCGATCGCATGGACGAACACGCGGGAACGCGGCCGCAAACTCGCCCGCTGCGTCGCTCGTGATCACCATGCGTGCCGTGCCGTGCTGCACGAGCAGCTCGGCACCCGACACGGCTTCACCGTCGGGCCCGACGATCGTGCCCGCGAGCTGTGGCGCCGGCCCGGCCTCGAGCTCGACCGCCGCGCCCGCGTTCAGCTCCCACGCGCGCGGCTGCTCGACGCCGGGATGGATCAGCCGCACGCACGTCGGCCCCTCGCTGCACGACGGCGCTTCGAAGCGGCCCTCTTCGTCGATCGCCGCCGCAGCGAGGAACCCCGATCCCGTGCAGCGAACCTCGACCCGGCCCTCCGTGAGCGGTCCGGCGCTGGGATCGAGAATGCGCCCGCGGATCGGCGCGACGTTGGAGTTCGGCAACGATCGCTCGAGCCCGCCGCGATCGCTCGCCCATCGTGAAGTGGACGCGCGCTCGAGCTCGCGTCGCTCGGCTCGCTCGCGCGAGCGCTCGGGCGCGCGCGACCACACAGCCACGCCGATCACCGCGAGCACACCGATCGCCGCCAGCCACCGCAAGCCGCTGTCGACGACCCTGCTCACGACGCGACGATCGGATCCATGATCGCCTTGGCAAAGGCCTCGGCGTCGGCCAGCACCGCGTCGATCAGCGCGTCGACGGCCTCGCGCTCGCGCGCGGCGGCCTCGGGCTCGCGCAGGCCAGCGCGCCCGCGAGCCAGCGCGTAGACCTTGATCTTGGGCTCGGTCCCGCTCGGGCGGAACACCAAGCGACAGCCACGACCATCACCGACCAGCTCGTAGACCATCACGTTGCCCGGCAGATCGCGGGTCCGCCAGCCGGTGTCGCGTGGCTTCGAGCGATCGATCACCGCCTCGACTGCGAGGCCACCGAACGACGCAGGCGGAGCGTCGCGCAGCTGATCCATGACCGCCGCGATCGCTCGACGCCCGCTCGAGCCCGCCGCGTAGAGGTTGCCGGTGCGCTCGCGGTGGTAGCCGTGCTCCTGCCAGATCTCGTCGAGCCGATCGAACAGCGTCTGCCCGGCGCGCTTGCAATCGGCCGCGCACTCGCACAGCAACAGGGCCGCGATCGCACCGTCCTTGTCGCGCACGTCGTTGCCCCGCGAGTAGCCGTGGCTCTCCTCGCACGCGAACACCAGCGCGCGCTCGATCCCCTGGCGCTCGGCGTCGGCCTGCATGCCGGCGTGGAACTTGAAGCCGACCAACAGATCGTCGACGACCTCGACGTTGCGGGCCCTGGCCAGCGTGGCGATCAGCGGCGACGTGACCAGCGTCGTGAGCACCCAACCCTGCCGCAGCTCCTCGGCCCCGAGCGCCGCGAGCCCGCGCAGCGTGTGGTCGAGCATCAGGACGCCGAGTCGGTTGCCGTCGATGAAGCGGTACTCGCCGGACGCGTCGCGGACCATCGCGCCGAGACGATCGGCGTCCGGATCGGTGGCGATCAACAGATCGGCCTGCTGCGCGCGCGCGACCTCGAGACCGATCGCAAACGCGGCCGGCGACTCCGGGTTGGCGCTCTTGACCGTCTTGAACTCGCCGTCGTCGGGCAGCTGCGACTCGACGAGGATCGGCTCGAGCCCGCGCTCGCGCAGCACCGGCGTGACCGAGCTGAACCCGACCCCGTGCAGAGGCGTATACGCGACGCGCAGGCCCGAGTCGGCGAGCGAGCCCGCCACCACACCCTGCGCGAGCACGTACTCGTGGTAGGGCCGATCGGCGCGATCGGGCTCAGCCTCGGGATCGATCCGGATCACCGCGGCCGGCACCCGACCCGACGCGATCGCCTGGAGATCGATCGGCGGCAGCGAGCCCGGCGAGCTGCCGGCCGCGACGATCGCCTCCATCAAGATCCGATCGAGCTCGCCGAGCACCTGCGCGCCGTCGGGTCCGTAGACCTTGATGCCGTTGTCGGTCGGCGGGTTGTGGCTGGCCGAGATCACCACGCCCGCCCCGCACCCGAGTCGACGAACCAAGTACGAGAGCTGCGGCGTGGGCCGTGGCCCGTCGATCAAGGTCACCGCGATCTGCTCGGCGGTGAGGGCCGCGGCGACGACGAGCGCAAAGGTGCGACTGGTCGCCCGCGTGTCGTACACGATCGCGACCTTGGGCTCGGCGTCGGTCTGCCGCATCGCCGCCGCGATCCCGCTCGCCGTCTCGCGCATGACCGTGGAGTTGACCCGGTTGGTCCCTGCGCCGCACGGACCTCGACGGCCGCCCGTGCCGATCGGCAGCGGTCCCGCGAACGCGTCCTCGAGCTCGGCGAGCGCAGCTTTTTGCTCAGGGGCGCCTGCCTCGCCGAGCGCCAGCGCGACGGTCCGCTCGAGCTCGATCCGAAGATCGCCATCGATTGGCCCTCGCAGCCAAGCCGCGATCGCGGCTCGGGTTGGCTCCGGCAGCGCCAGGCGGGAGAGGTCGGCGAGGGGGTCGGCGGGCGTCTTGGTCGGGGACACGCTGAAATCTTACCTATCACCGGCACGTTGGCGCGCGGCCAAACAGCCGACACGAACATGTGTTTGGCGACGTCCGTCGATCCACGCCCGGCGCCAGCCCCCGAAATGTGGAACACTAAAGTAGGCCCGCTGTCGGCCTCACCGCCGACGCTCCGGGCCTCGGCACCCGAGCCCAAACCGTAGGAAGTAGGGAGACCCGTGAACCAGTCCAAACCAGGAGCGAGTGCCAGCGCTCCCACCGTGCGAACCCTCTGGCAACGACTCCGACCCTTCATCCGACGAGATCTCAAAGGCCGGCTGATCTCAGCGTCCATCGCGGCGCTGGTGATCGCCGGCCTTTCCTGGTT
Organism: Enhygromyxa sp.; assembly: GCA_035538075.1. Taxonomy (GTDB): domain Bacteria; phylum Myxococcota_A; class Polyangia; order Nannocystales; family Nannocystaceae; genus Plesiocystis. The sequence continues at coordinate 3,990 of DATLLB010000678.1, read as the reverse complement.
TGGCATTTCGGCGTTCACGCACCTGGACTCGGCCGACGCCCACGCGCTGCGCGTCGAGCTCGGGCTCGAGCGGGAAGCCGAAGTGTGCTCCAACGCCCCGCTCGCCCACGGCGGCTCGCTCCCGGCCTGCAGCTACGACGATCGCCAGCAGGCCAAGGTCGACGCCGACTGGAACCGCGATCTCCGAATTCGCGCGGCGGTGATGCAGGAGCTCGACCTGCGCCTCGAGTCCACGCTCGCCAACCTCGACGAGGCCAGCGAGCTGCTCGAGCGGCAAGCGTTCGACTTCGGCAACGGCAGGCCCGCGGGCGGTGATGTGCGCCTGGCCGAGCTGCTGCGCGTGCCCGATCTGGCGCCGCTGCGATGGACCGGCCTCTACGTGGACGGCCAGATGATCGAGCAGCTGATCGACGCGGCGACCTTCGTTCCGGTCCGCGACGAGACCCCGGCGGCCACCCGCCAGCTGCTGGTCCGCTCGATCGAAGAGGCCCGCGCGCAGCTGCTGGAGCACCAGCGCACGATCGATCGCCAGCGCTCCCGCGAGCCCGAGCTCGAGGCCGCCAGCTCGGTCCTCGATCACGACGCGACGATGGTCGACCTCCGCGTCCACGCCGATCGCTACGAGATGACCCTGACCGCGCGCGACTGGTTCGACCTCAGCAACAGCGAGACGACCAGTCGCTCGGCCTTCAACCTCGCCAACCAGCACCCGACCGAGTTCACGCAGGCGCTGCTGAGCAGCGGCGACATCTGGCACGGCGGCTGGGAGAGCCCGGTGTGGGCCAAGCAGCACAAGGCGACCGTCCGCTATCACTCGCCGATCACGGACTCGACCCGCTACCGCCTGGCCGGCATCGTGTTCTTGGCGATCGCGTGCTTCGTGTTCGTGGTCGTCAGCCCGATCGTCACCGCGACCGCGACCGCCCGCGAGCGCGAGGCCGGCACCCTGCCGGTCCTGCGCATGACCGGCATGAGCGCCGGCGAGCTGGCGATGGCGATGGTCGTGGGCCCCAACGTGTTCGCGGCCGTGCTCGGCGGCTCGCTGCTGTTCGGCGGCCTCGTGCTGTTGGCCCTCACGCTGCCGCTCAGCGCCCTCGCGCTGCCCGTGCTGATGCTGGTGTTGCTCGCCGCCGCCACCCACCTGACCGCGATCGGGCTCGGTGACGCGCTCGGTCAGCGGGTCAACGCGATGGTGGTCGGCGGCCTGCTCGGGGTCGGGATCCTGATCCCCGGTCTGCTCGGCGGCGTGCTGGCCTCGTTCGACATCGCTGCGACCGGGCTCTTGCTCGGGCCGCTGCCGGCGTTGACCGCCAGCGTGGCCGACATCAGCGGCATCGACGGGATCGGCCTGTACCTCACCGACGAGCTCACGCTGACCATGCTCGGCTACTCGCTGGCGATCCAGGGCCTGCTCGGCCTGGTGTGCCTCAACTCGTGGCGGCGCCGCGTCGAGCAGGGCTGGGCGCCGCTGTTCCGGCCGGCCGAGGGCGTGATCCTGGCGCTGGCCAGCATCGGTTGCAGCGCGCTGACGCTGCTCGACATCAACAGCCACCACCAGGCGCAGGACTTCGACGCGCTCAACGTGCTGACCTTCCTGTCGAGCGCGTTCCTGTTGCCGCTGCTGGCCTGGTTGTTGGTCGCCAGCCTGCGTCGTCCGGCCCGCGCCCACGCGGTCGCCGATCACATCGAGGCCCGTCGCGCCTTCCTGCGCTTCCAGGGCTTCCTCGCGCTGTCCACCTTGTTGGTCGGCGGCACCTATCACACGGTCATGAACCAGGCCGGCCTCGCGACCGAGGACTCGGAGATCATGTGGGCGACGCTGGCCCAGCTGCTGCTCGCGGCCGAGACCGGCGTTGCGACCTTGCTGTGGGCCTCGCGGCGACGCGAGGGCAAGCTCCGCGTGGCGTTCGTCGGCGGTGCGGTCGTGCTGATGCAGATCGGTGCGGTGTTCGGCACCTACGGGCTCGAGGTCGAGCACGTCGCGCTGACCAACTCGGCCGCGACGCCGCTGCTGCTCAACGCCGAGATCTCGGGCTACTGGCTGGCCTTCATGGTCCTGTGCTGGGGAGCCGGGCTCGCGCTGATCTTCACCGCCCTGCTGCGGCGCCGTGACGAGAAGCAGGCCGCCGCCCAGGCTGCCGCAGCGCAGGCAGAGGCCGACGCGGAGGATGAGGACGACGGCATGCCCGGTCGCCGACTCCTTCACTGAGCCGACTCAAAACGAAAAGCGGCCGCACCCTCGGGGGCGGCCGCTTTCGTTTTGCGCGACGCTCGAAGCTCAAGTCGTCAGGGTCCACGAGCGCACGCTGTCCGGATCGGCGATCTCGAGCGGCACGCCGAGCCCACCCAGCTCCGCCCTCGGACGCTGGTTGAGCCAAGCCGCGCGCCGCGACGCGAGCTCGTCGCCTTGCACCGCATACGCGTCGCACTCGAGCCCGAGGAAAGCAGCCGACGAAACCGGGTGGGTGGTGTGCTCGATGGACACGTACATGCTGGCCTCGTGGTCGTTATCGATCACGAGCGGCCGGCGAGCAAAAAACCCGCTCACTCGGCCGCCGACGAGCTCTCGGGTGTCAGCTCGAGCTCGGGTGCTGGTGCGAGCGCAGGCTGAGCCGGGCCGTAGGAGCGCCAGCGCTTGCTGACGATCAACCGAGCGCCGCGCGAGAAGGTCAGGTACGACCACGCCCACTGGATCAGCACGAGGATCCGGTTGCGAAATCCGGCCAGGTAGTAGATGTGGATCAGCAGCCACGCCCACCAGGCCAGCGCGCCCGCGAACCGCAGCTTGCCCATCTGCACGATCGCACGCATGCGCCCGATCGTCGCCATCTGACCCTTGTCGATGTAGTGAAAGCGACCGCGCTGCGCACCCGCGAGGTCGCGGATGATCATGTGCGCTACGAAGCGTCCCTGCTGCATCGCGACCGGCGCGAGCCCGGGATAGAGCTGCCCATGCTCGTCCTCGGCATGCGCGAGGTCGCCAGCCACGAACACCTCGGGGTGATCGGGGACGCTCAGATCCGGGCCCACGCAGATGCGGTTGCTCCGATCGCGAGGCACGTCGAGTTGATCGAACACGGTCGCGCGCACGCCCGCGGCCCACAGCACGGTCGCGGCCTCGATCCGCTCGTCGCCCATCTCCACGCCGGACTCGTCGACCTTGGTGACCAGGCTGTTGGTCCACACCTGCACGCCGAGGCTCTCGAGATCGCGGACCGCTCGGCTGGCGAGCGGCTCGTCGAAGCTGGTCAAGATCCGCGGCCCAGCCTCGATCAGGATCACGCGCGTCAGCTTGGGATCGATGTTGCGAAAGTCGCGAGCGAGGGTCGTGCGGCTCATCTCGCCAATTGCCCCGGCCAGCTCGACGCCCGTCGGCCCGCCGCCGACGATCACGAAGGTCAGCAACCGCTTGCGCTCGCGCGTGTCGTTGCTCAGCGCCTCGGCGCGCTCGAACGCGGTCAGCACTCGACGGCGGATCTCGGTGGCCTGCTCGACCGTCTTGAGCCCCGGTGCGTACGGCTCCCAGTCTTCGTGGCCGAAGTAGGCGTGCATGGCCCCGGCCGCGAGCAGCAGGTAGTCGTAGCGAAGCTCGCCGAAGTCACCGAGCACGCGTCGCTGCGCCAGCTCGACCGACCGCACCTCGCCCTGGATCACCCGCACGTTGGGGTAGCGGTGGAGCATGCTGCGGATCGGCGCCGCGATGTCGGCAGGGCTCAACCCCGCCATCGCGACCTGGTAGAGCAGCGGCTGAAACAGGTGATGGTTGCGGCGATCGACGAGGATCACCTCGAGGTCGTGCCCCCGTCGGCCCAAAATTTTCGCCGCGTTGAGCCCTGCGAAGCCGCCACCGACGATCACCACTCGCTTGCGTTGCTTGGCCTCGGACACGACGCCTCTTGCGGAGTCGTACGCCCTCGCGCCCCGGTCGTCACCCGGTCGGCGAGCTCACGCAGAGTTTGCCGTCATCCCCGGAGCGGCGCACAGCTGCGC
>DATLLB010000677.1:0-18868 GCA_035538075.1 Enhygromyxa sp. | reverse complement strand
CCCCGATGGTTGGGGCGTCGGCTACTACGGTCACGGCGAGGCGTCGGCGACCGTGTTCAAGGAGGCCACGCCGCCGCACGGCGAGCGGCGGCCGATCTACGCGCCCGGCATCGAGCAGCTCGCTTCGTCGCAGTTCGTCGTGCAGGTCCGGCGCGCGCGCTGGGGCAGCGTCGATCGGCTGGCCAACACGCAGCCGTTCCTCCGCAGCTGGCGAGGCCGCGACTGGTTGTTCGCCCACGCGGGCAGCCTCGAGCATCGGCTCGAGGTCCCGAGCGAGCGGTTGTTCGAGCCGGTCGGCTCGACCGACAGCGAGCTGTTGTTCTGCGAGCTGCTCGACAACATCGCCGAGCGAGGCTGGCGGAGCCTCGCCGAGGCCGACTTCGCGCTGATGCACGAGTGGTTCGCCGGCTTCAACGACTACGGCAGTGTGAGCGCGGTGCTCAGCGATGGTCGTGACCTGGTTGTCTACGCCGATCGGGCGGCGCCGCTGCAGGTGTGGAGCTTGGCTCCGCCCCACGGGCCGCTGGTGTTTCGCGGCCAGCACCTCGAGGTCGATCTCGCGGCGCGCGGGGTCAAGTCGCAGCGGGGCGTGCTGATCGCCTCCGACGCGCTGGAGGTCGAGGGGGAGGTCGAGCGCAGCGAGCTCGCGCCGGGCAGTCTGGTGGTGCTGCGCGAGGGCGCGATCCGGCAGCGCGTCGAGCCGGCCGCGAGCAAGCTTGGCGCGGCGAAGGTGGTGGTGCGCGGGCGAGTGATGCCGCGCCCGCGCACGGCTCCGGCGCGGACCTTCGAGATCGTGCACGAGACCGTGTATCGCTACGAGAAGCCGGTCGAGCACAGCACCCACATGCTGCGGCTGACCCCGTTTCACGATCGCATGCAGCGAGTGCTCGCGCATGCGCTGGAGATCGGCGTCGACTGCCGCGAGCGCGTCTACGAGGACGTGTTCGGCAACGCCGTGCGCAAGCTGCTGATCGAGACGCCCTTCGAGGAGCTGCGCATCACCGCCAAGTCCACGGTCGAGGTGCTCGACACCGATCCGCTCAGCTACAACCCGCTGCACGCCCGAACCACGATCCCGCTGGTGTGGATGCCGTGGCAGCGACACATGCTCACGCCCTACCTGCTGCCGCCCGAGCTGCCCGAGAGTCAGCTGCTCGAGCTCAGCGACTACGCGCACGGGTTCGTGCGCCGCAACGACGACGATCTGCTCGACACGCTGCTCGACATCAACGCGACGATCTTCGCCGACTACGAGTACGTGCAGGGGGCGACCACGATCGCGACGACCGCGTGGGAGGTCTACGAGCGCCGCCGCGGGGTCTGCCAGGATTTCACGAATCTGTTCATCTGCCTCGCGCGGCTACTCGGCGTGCCGGCGCGCTACGTGTGCGGGTACGTCTACACCGGACCCAAGGACTCACGGCACGTGCAGTCGGAGGCCTCGCACGCGTGGGTGCAGCTCTATCTGCCGGAGGTCGGCTGGAAGGGCTTCGATCCGACCAACGGGATCCTGACGCAGACCGATCACGTGCGCGTGGCCGTCGGGCGCAACTACGTCGACGCGACGCCGACCTCGGGCACGATCTATGTCGGCGGCGGCGGCGAGACGCTGCGCGCCGAGGTCCGCGTCGAGCCGCTCGACAACATTTAGCCGATCTGCTAAATGGGGTTTCATGGCCGATTCGAAGCCCGTCACCGTGATTTGTCGCTACGAGGTCAAGCCCGGCATGGAGGCCGAGTTCGAGGCGTTGCTGGCCCGGCACTGGCCGACCCTGCACGCCGCCGGGCTGGTCACCGATCGGCGCGCGCTCGCCTACAAGGGCCAGCCGTCGGGCAAGCCCGGTGGGCGGCACGGGGCGCAGAACGTCTACGTCGAGATCTTCGAGTGGAAGGACCAGCACTCGTCCGGCCATGCTCACGAGTCGCCGAAGATCATGGCGGTCTGGGAGCCGATGGGTGCATGCTGCAGCGACATGGACTTCCCGCACTTCGAACCGCTGCAGCTCGATGGCTGAACCGAAGCGGAGCAGCACCTCGAAGGCTGCGCGCGAGCTGGCCGACATCGACGCGGTGTTCTCGGCGCTGGCTCATCCGTCGCGGCGACAGATCCTGTTGGTGCTGCACTTTCGCGGCGGCGAGCTGACGGCCGGCGAGATCGCGGCGCGCTTCGAGTGCACGTGGCCGACGACCAGCCGACACCTCAAGCAGCTGCTCGACGCCGGGTTGGTCGAGCAGCACGAGCGCGGTCGCCAGCGGGTCTATCGGCTCGCGCGCGAGCGGCTGCGCGAGGTCGCGGGCGGGTGGCTGGCGAGCTTCGAGGGCGGCGACTCGGGCTGAGATCCGGGCGGATCTGGCGATCCTCGAGCACGTCGTCGACACGGCAAACCAGCAGCAGAGGAAGGTCCGCCGCGGCTTGGTGTTCGAGGTCCAGCTCGGCATCGATCTCGACAAGCAGTGGTCGATCGTGTTCTACCGCGCCGGCCTGAGGCGGCGGCACCGGTGCCCGGCGTGGGCGATGGTGTTCAGCCCTGCGGCCGAGGTCCGCGCGGCGTTTCGCGAGCGGATGTTCCTGGAAGAGCGCGAGCTGATGCCGTTGATCGTGACGCCGGAGATGATCCCGATCATTCGGGATCTCGACGAGGCGATCGACAACTATCCCTGGGCGGTGCTGGCGGCGTGCATGCATGCCACCGGTCCGGACGCGGTCGCATGTGCGACGGTGGCGATCCGGGCGCTGCTGCGGGTCGCACCCGAGAATTACGGAAGCTACATTGAGCTGGTCTCGACCAGCGTCGGAGAAGAGGTCATGCAACAAGTACGCGAGCAACTACCACTGGACGACGAAGAAGAGCTGACCGAATGGGAGCGACGCGGCTCCTCCTTCACGCGGGGACGCAGGGAGGGACTCGAGCAGGGGCTCGACGGTTTGCGAGCGACCCTGCACGCGGTGCTCGAGGCTCGCGGGTTGGCCGTCGACGAGCACGCTCAGGAGCGGATCGGGGCCTGCTCGAGCTTCGACGAGCTCCGCCAGCTGATCGTTCGCGCGGCGACGATCACCACCACCGCCGAGCTGTTCTCGACCTGAGTCACTTCGACTTCTTCTTCGCCCGCCCGCCGATCAGCTTGGGCGCGGCGAAGTCGATCCGCAGCGTCCACCCGGCGCTGTAGTGCAGGCCCTTCTCGGCGGTGACCTCCGCGGCGTCGGCCGACCATAGATAGTGGTAGCCGAGCATCGCGTAGGGCCCGGTGAACAGCGGGCCGACGATCTTGATGTGCAGATCGACCATCGCCCGGCCCTCGACGCCGAGCGTGCCGATGTTGACGGCCTCGGGGTTGTCCTTGTCGTAGTAGAGATCGGACAGCGCGTCGCCGAGGAACACATGGTTGAGCCCGCCCGCGACGCCGATGTCGAGGCGCAGGCGCTTGCCGAACCCGAACTCGTGATCGTAGCCGAGCAGCAAGCTCCACATGCCGCCGGGGTTGAAGAACTTGTGGAAGTCGAGCCAGGCGTTGATGCCGATGACCTCGGCGTCGAGGATGAAGCCGTATTGAAAGCCGCCGAACTTGGTCTCGCCGAGATCGCCGGCGCCCGAGCTCGTGACCATCATGTTGTCGATCGAGTCCTGGATCGACTTGTCGCGATCGTAGAGGCCGTTCTTGTCGCTGGTGCCGTGCGTGTAGCCGATCTTCGCGGCGAGGCCGATGCGAAACAGTCGGATGCCGCCGAGCTTGCGGTAGCTCTCCTCTTCCTCTTCGGGCTCGGGCTCGAGTTTGGGCTCGGGCTCCTCGACTGCTTGCGCTTGCGGTTGCGGCTCGGGCTCGACGACCGGCGCGGGCGGGCTGGGCGGAACCGCAGGCGTGACCGGCTTCGCGGTGGGCTTTTGCACCGCGGGTCCAGTGGCGGGCGGCTCGTCGCTCGGCGGTGGCTCGGCCTCGGGCTCCGGTGTGGGCTCGGGCTCGACGGGGATCGCCGAATCGTCCACAGGCGGCTCGGCGGGCACCTCGACCGGCGTCTCTTCTGGTGGATCTTCAGGCGCCTCGATCGGCGCCTCCTCGGGTGTGTCGCTCGGCGGCTCGGGCTCGTCGATCGGCGTCGCGTCGGGCGGAGTGAGCTCATCACCTTCCGGCGGCAGCGACGGCGGACCAGCGAGCGAGAGACCGACGAACGCGAGCGCGACGAGCATCTCTCTTGCCATGCCACGCCGCGCTCCGCGATGCAAAGCCCCGCGAGACATTTGTCCGCGATGCTCGAAAGATCACGGCTGCTCGTCGGAGCAAGGCTGGAAGGTCCAGCGGGGGTGGGGCTCGAGCGAGTCGACACGCAGCACGAAGGCCTCGGCGCGCTCGGGCTCGTTGGCGATGCCGAGCTGATCGATGCGGGGCATCGGACGACGCGAGAGTTTTCCGCGGACCATGACGGCCTCGCCGTGCTGCTGAAATTCCAGCGTGCCCGCTCGCTCGAGGTGCACGTCGACGCCCTCGTGGCTGAACCACCACACGTCGTTGCGGCTCCACAAGATGCCGCCGAGCTCGACCGACTCGCCGACGCTCGCCGCGAGCGAGGCCTCGACCTGCTCGGGCGTGCGCAACACGGTGGCCTCGGCCTGCTCGATCACGAAGCGGCGCCGCGCTTTCTCGAGGTCGGTCCCGGGCGGCACCGACATGCCCTGCATGATCGGCTCGCCGGACTCCTGCACGAACACCGGTAGATCGGCTCGCTCGGCGACGCGACCCTGCACGCGCACGCGCACGCCGAGCGGGACCGTCCACTGCGACTCACCGCTCTCGAAGAACACCCCGATCGTCGGCCCGCCGAGGTTGAGCAGCGCGCCGATCTTCTGCGCTTGGGCGTAGCCCTCCGCAGTCACGCAGCGTCCGTTCCAGGCCGAGGGATCGAAGCTCGTCATGCTGCTCTCCTCCGTCGCCGTCGGTGCCGGGGCCGTCGGCGCCTGTTCGCTGGGCTCGCCGGCCGTCGGCCGGCAGGCCGTGAGTCCGAGCAGCAGCACCAGCCGGCGTCGCACGGCCCGATGCTACTACGAGCCGCGGCGGCGCGTATGATCGCCTCGATCATCATGGCAAGCGACGCGCAGGTGTTGGTCGTCGGCGCGGGGCCGACTGGGTTGACGGCGGCTTCGGAGCTCACGCGCCACGGCGTGCGCGTGCGGATCGTCGAGCAGAACACGAGCCCGTCGATCCACTCGAAGGCGCTGGTCGTGCAGCCGCGCACGCTCGAGGTGTTTCATGCGATGGGCATTGCCGACGAGGCCATGGCCGCGGCGCAGCCGGTGTTCCACCTGCAAGTCCACATGGACGGCAAGAGCCTGCCGCCGATCCGCTTTGGTGAGGTCGACGGTCCATACCCGCGCCCGATGATGCTGCGCCAGAGCCAGACCGAGCGGATCCTCGGCGCGCAGCTCGAGCGACAGGGCGTGTCGATCGAGTGGGGCAACGGGCTGGTCGACTTCGCGGTCGACGAGCACGGGGTCGAGGCCACGCTCGCCGACGGCGAGCGCCTGCGCGTCGCCTGCATGATCGGCTGCGACGGCGCGCACAGCCTCGTGCGCAAGCAGCTCGGCGTGCCGTTCGAGGGCTCGACCTACGCGAACGACTTTCGCCAGGTCGACTGCAAGGTCCGCTGGGACTACCCCGAAGACGCCGGCCAGGGCTTCTTCACCGACGACGGCGCGCTCGTGTGTCTGCCGCTCGGCGGGCACAGCTTTCGCTTCATCCTGATCCGCCGCGAGCGACCTGCCGACGCGCCCGACGAGCCCACGCTCGCCGAGTTTCAGGCGGCGCTCGAGGCCGTGGTGCCCGGTGAGGTCGAGCTCTTCGATCCGGAGTGGATCATTCGCTTTCGCCTGCACGAGCGACTGGCCGCGCAGCTTCGCGTCGGTCGGGTGTTCCTGGCCGGCGACGCAGCCCACATCCACACGCCTGCGGGCGGGCAGGGCATGAACATCGGCATCCAGGACGCGCACAACCTGGCCTGGAAGCTGGCGCTGGTGCTGCGTGGGCGTGGGGGCGAGCGGCTGCTCGACAGCTACCACGCCGAGCGCCACCCGATCGCGGCGGCCGTGCTGCGCTTCACCGATCTCACCTTTCGCACGGGGCTCGGAGCAGGCAGCGTGATCCGGTGGTTGCGACCGATCCTGCTGCCGATCCTGCTCGGCAGCCGCTTGCTGCAGAGCAAGGCCACGCGGACGATCGCGCAGCTCGAGCTCGAGGTGCGCAAGAGCCCGATCGTCGAGGAGCGGCGGCTGCTCGCGATCGGACCGCACGCGGGCGACCGAGCCCCGGACGCGCTGTTCGAGGGTGACGGCCAGTCGCTGCGCATGTTCGACGTGATGCGGGGGACCCAGCACGTGCTGTTCGCCCACCGTGCCCACACCGATGTGATCACCAGGCTGCGACGCGAGCTCGATCCGGGCCTGGTGCGGATCGTGATCGCCGACGAAGGCGAGCAGCTCGAGGACCGCTATCGGCTCGGCGGCAGCTCGGCGATCTGGGTGGTGCGGCCGGACGGCTATCTCGGCTTTCGCCAGTCGGGCGACGACCCCGAGCCGGTGCTGGCCTGGTTTACGAAGGTGTTCGAGACCGCGTAGGTCAGTCGTCGCGGTCGAGGTACTTCTTCAGCTCGCCCAACGCGAACGGCACCCGCAGCGAAGGGAACTCCGACGCGCGCCGGAGCCCGCGGCTGACGATCTCGACGGTGGTCGGCTCGTGCGGGAGCTGCTTGGCGTAGTCGTGCAGCGTTTCGCCGTCGACGAACAGCACGTCGACCTCGGGCAGCTCGCGAAAGTCGACGTCGTTGGGTGAGCCGCTCTCGCACGGGTGGCCGAGCCGGGTGATCGCGCCGACCAGGGTCTCGCGGATCAGCGGATCGGGGTGCAGCACGTAGACGCCGCTCGGACCGGGCTCCACCTCGCGCGCGACCATCGAGGCGCTCGAGCCCGTGCGCTCGGGCGGCAGGTAGACCGAGAGCGTCAGCAATTCCTCGGTCTGCTCGACCTCGAGGAAGCCGCCGAGCCGCGTCGCCGACTGGCGACACGCACTGACGCCGCCCGTGACCCCGAGATTGGCCGGAGCGCCGAGCACCGTCACCGCGATCTTGCCCCAACGACCCGCGCTCGCGCCGGGGATCGTCGCGGCCCGCTCGGCGTCGAGGTCCTCGAGGGTCCCGACCGCGCGCAGCTGCTCGGGCTCGCTGACGCTGTCGCGCGCACACAGGGCGAGGTGCACGAGCAAGGTCTGGACTTCGACCTGCTCACCATGCACGCGCAGCTCCGGCTGCGCGCGCAGGTAGATCCACGACACGCTGCCGACCGTGTCGAGCAACACCTGCCGCGAGCTCTCGAGCAGCTCGCCGACCTCGACGACCTCGTTGCGCGCGACCGCCCGCAAGTAGGCGTTGCTGTGCCGCCGGCTGCTGCGATCACGCGTGCGTGCGCGCGGGATGTCCTGCTCTTCCACGGCCCGCTCACGCTCGCGCTCGCGCTCGCGGGCCTGCTCGAGCCCGAGCTTCTCGGCCAGCTCCTGGGCGAGCCGGACGTGCTCGCGCGCCGCCAACACGTCGCTGCCGCGCAGCAGCTCGCCGAGCGTGCGATGGGCCTCGAGCGCGAGATGGATCTGGCCGTGCTGGCCGAGCCCGGCGATCAGCGAAGCCGCGGCCGCGCGCGCACGCTCGCGTCGGGCTTGGCTCATCGCGTGACGCATGCGTGCGAGCTGGGCCAGCGCGGCCAGCCGCGGCGAGTGTCGTCCGGCCTTCTCGAGCGTGCGGATGCCGTCTTCGAGGCGACCGCGATCCTCGGGCGAAGCCTGCGTGCGGACCAGCACCAGCACGGTCGCGGCCGTGAGATCGTGGGCGAACTCGGGCGCATGATCGCCGATGCGCGCGCGCACGGACTGCTCGATCTGCTCGCGCGCGCGAGCCTGCTCGCCGACCTCGAGCAGCGCCAGCGCGAGGTAGGCGTGCGGCAGGTAGCCCTCGAAGCTGACCGGACTGCGCGCGGCGGCCCGGACCGACAAGCTCGCGGCCGCCTCGACCACGTTGCGCGCGCCCGTGCGTGCGCGCAGGTACAGACGCAAGGCTTCGATCGCGAGGTCGACGACCGTGTCGCCCTGGACCTCGTTGAGCGCCGTGGCTTCGTCGAGCCAGCCGTGCAGGACCTGGATCGGCTCGCGGTCGCGGCCGTACACCGCCTTGAAGAACAGGCTGGAGACCGCGATCGAGAGATCGCCCGTGCGACGAAAGTGCGAGACCGCTTCGTCGAGCGAGGCGAGCCCACCCAGGTACTCGCCGGTCGGGAGCTCGACGAGGTGCCCACGCAGGTGCTGGGCCAGCGCCAGCGCCCAGTCGCTGCGGACCTTCATCGCGAGCTCGACCGCGCGGCGCAGCGCCTGCTGAGCTCGCTGGGTGTGTCCGCCCATCGCCAAGGACGCACCGTGCATGGCGTGCACGCTCGCCGCGGCCGCGCTCTCCAGCCCGCGGGCGTGATGCAGCGCGCGAAGCAGGCACAGCTCGGCGGTGCTCGGCTCCGGCACCGTGAGCACCACGGCCATGCGCGAGTACAGCCAGCACAGCTGCTCGCGCAACTGCGAGGACATCAGCGCGTGCTCGGCTTGGCGCAGCTCGAAGCGCAGCCGCAGCTGGGCCTGCAGCTTGGCCACGCGCAGGCGCACGCCGCCGTCCGGCAGCGGCTGATCGGCGCGCGCCAACGCCAGCCGACCGATCGTCGCCGCCTCGCCGGCCGCCGACTTGCGAAACAAACCATGCACGGCCTTGGCCGCGATGCGGCTGGCGACCAGCGGATCATCGGTCTCGATCACCGCCTCCGCGTAGAGCTGCGCGGCCTCTTCGACCTTGTCGCCGAGCAGCGCCACGTCGGCCGCACCTTCGACGGCCGCGAGTCGACCCGTGCCCTTGCCGCGCTCGATCAGCGCGCGCGTGAAGTGCCAGCCCGAGCGCTCGAGGTCGAACACGCCGAGCATCTCGCGACCGGCGGCCAGGTGCATTTCGGCCAGCTGCGCGTCGCCGTGCGAGTCCTGCCCGAGCGCGCAGTCGGTGTGATAGGCCAGCCGCGCCGGGCTGACGCGAGGGCCGAGCGACGCCAACCAGCTGGCGATCGCCGCGTGGGCACGACGGACATCGCCGGCCGGCGTCCGCTCGACGACCAGCTCGCGGACCATGTCGTGGGGGAACCGAAGTGAAGCCTCGCCGGCCCTGCCCATCAGCCCGCGCCGCTCGAGCCCCTCGACCGCAGTGGCGACGCGCCGCGGCTCCCAACCCGAGACGCGCTGAAACCATGCTTCGTCGACGTGACCGCCCGCGGCCGCGGCCAAGAGCGCGAGCCAGCGCTCGTCGAGCCCGGCTTGATCGACGCGCTCGCCGAACACTCGCCGTGGGCTGGTCCCGCCGAGCATGCGCTTGCGCAGGGTCCAGGGCTCGGCGCCCGGACGCACGAGCACGTTGCGATCGATCCACGATTGCAAGGTCGCCCAGGCCACCAGCGGGTTGCCGCGGCTGCCCTCGAACAGCGCCTCGGCCAGCTCGTGCGGGCGCTCGACCGGCCCCGGCAGGCCCGCGAGCAGCAGCCGCTCGAGCTCGGCGAGCTCGAAGGGATCGAGCACGATCCGGCGCAGCAACAATTGTGGGTCGCGCAGCGGGTTCCAGTTGCTGTCGTCCGACGCGTCGGCGAGCCCGGTCGGCGCCTGCCCGCACAGGCCCGCGACGATCATCGTGTGGTGGCTGCGATCTTCGACCAGTAGCCGCCGCAGCACCGCGATCGATCCCCGGTCGGCGAACTGCAGGTTGTCGAGCAGGATCACCAGCGGCCGCTCCTGCGAGCCGATGCAGCGGATCGCCTCGGCGACCGCGACCGCATGCCGAGCGAAGCCCTCCTCGAATTCGAAGTTCGGCAGCTCGGCGAACGGGTCCTCGTCGGCCGGCTCGGCGAGCAGCTCGGCGAAGCCTGGCGCGTAGCTGGCCAGCACGCCCGCGTGGGCGCCGACGCGTCGAGCCAGGCGCTCGCGCACGCGCTCGGTCAGCTCGGGCTCGCAGCTGGCCAGCGCCTTGGGCAGGCCACCGAGCGCGCCCATCAGGCCCGCGCGGCTCTCTCCGCAGCCGCGCAGATACTCGCCGTGGACCACCAGCGCGCGCTCCTCCGCGCGCAGCCAGCTGGCGAACTCCTCGAGCAGTCGGCTCTTGCCGAGCCCCTGCGCGCCGCAGACCAAGCCGACCGACGAGCGCGCGATCTTGGCGTCGGCGAACGCCTTCTCGAGCGTCCGTCGAGCTCGCTCGCGTCCGACGAACGGCGGATGCTGGCTCAGCGGAGTGGCGAGCTGCGTGTGATCTTCCTGGGCGAGGATCCGGGCGCGTCCCCACAGCTCGCCGGCCGAGCGCGGCATCGGCTCGAGCAAGCTGCCGACGTGCGCACCCGCGACGCGCCGCAGCAGCGCGACCACACCCTCGAGATCCTGCTCGGCGGTACCGGCCCCGGTCAGGTGATGAAAGCCGTCGAGGCGAAACTGGCCCTCGCTCTGGCGAAGATCGCCGCTGCGCAGATCGATGCCGCGCACGTTGGCTTCGTGCAGGCGCGTGAGCAGGCCCGACAGCGCCAGCGTCAGCGTCCGCGACTCGCGAGCGGGCAGCTGCGCGCCGACGTGCTCGCCCTCGACCGGCTCGTGGACCAACGCCATCCCGCGCGCGAGATCGATGGTCGCGCGCACGCGTGGCTGGACCTGCTCGTCGGCGACCACGGCTCGACGGATGCGCTCACGATGGCGATCGTCGACCGGCAGGTACGCGAGCGTGACCCGATGATGTGGCGGACGTCCGTACTCGCGCGCGAGATCGGTGACTGGCACGTACCACAGCGGGCTCGCATGCCGGACCTTGCCGACCACGCAGAAGCGATCCCACACGATCATCCCCGGCTCGAGGGTCAGCGGGTCGATGGTCGACAGGCGCCCCATGTCGGTCGGCTCACTCGATTTCGGGGTCGCCATCGAAGTCCTGGGCGCAGACCGAAGCTGAAATCGCCGCGAGGATCAAGCGCCCCGAGCCATCAGCGGGATGCTGAACGTGAAGCTCGCCCCTTCGCCGACGCTCGAATCGACGTGGATCATCCCGCCCCATCCCGTCACCAGAGTCTTGCACACGAACAGTCCGACGCCGGTTCCTTCCGCGTGAGTCGTGAAGAACAGCTCGAAGATCGATTCGAGCGTGGCCTCCGGAATTCCGGGGCCCGCATCGGCGACCTGCACGAACGCGAATTCGTCGGACGCCCAGCTGGAGACCGACACGCCTGCACCAATCGGATCCTCGAGCTCGTCGATGGCGTGCGCAGCATTACGCAGCAAGTTGATCAGCACGCGCATCAACGCGCTGCGGGACGCCCGAACTTCGAGATCCTCCGCGGTCTCGAGCCGCAGCTGCACCTGCACGCTGCGACCGGCGAGGCGGGCGGCAGCACCGACGACGTCGTTGAGCTTGACCGCCGCCGCGGCGCTCGCCGACTCGACACTCGGAGCCAAGCAGTCTCGCTGGATGCGGAGCGTCTCGCTGGCCAGCTCGGCCGCCAGCTTCGCGCCGCTGCGTGCATCGTCGATGGCCTCGAGCAGCAGCTCGACGCGACGCTCGTCGATCTTCACCTTCTCCGACTTCGCCGCGGCGAGCAGTCCGCTGCGCTCGAGCAGGCCCGGTGCGTAGTCGAGTCCCACGGTGACACCTTGCAGCAACGAGCGAAGGTCGTGCATCGCCGCGACCGCCATCGGTGCGCTGGATGCTCGACCGAGCTGCTCACCGAGTGCCGCGAGCATCGGGTGGTTGGGATGTCGCTGCGAGAGCTCGACCAAGAAGCCGACCAAGCCGTGCACGAACTCGTCGACACTCGATGACGCCTCGAGCGTGCGGTCGAGCTCGTCTCGAACCGAGGCTCCGCGACCCGTTCGCGGCGCTGTCGAATTCTGGCTTCCCATGGGGACCAAGAGAGTCTAGGGGGTGCGCCGCGAGCACGAAAGCCGAGTTTTGCGCTCCGGCCTCACCTCATGCGAGTGGCCCAAAGACCAGTCCCCCGGCCGCTCGCCGGTTTTTTGCCCGGGCGTATCCGTTTGTGCACCGTGCACGCATGGCCGAGGATCGCCGACGTCACCGGGTCTTCTACACGAACCACACCGAGTACCACCTGCGCGACGACGAGTGCGTGGGCGTGCGCGATCGCGAGTCTGGCCATTGGCTGATCGACCACGCGGCCCTGCGCCTGCGCGCGCTCGCGCTGCCGGCCGTGCCCGAGAGCGACGCGTGGATCGGCCAGCGCATCGCCTTTTGGGGGCAGGCCACCGACGTGGTGACCTCCCCGGTGGTCGCCGTGGGTCGGCCGCGCCTCGACGAGGTCCCGGCCTACGTCAGCCAGGCGCTCGCGGGCGTGATCGCAGGCGACGGCGCCACCCGGCTCAAAGCCGCGCTGCCGGGCTGAAACTCAAGTCTTCCCTCTCCCTGGACAACTTCGGGGCGTTCGCGTAGATCAGCCGCCCCCCGAACCTCGGGGTCCACTCCTTGCTCCGCGGATGGTCCGCGGGGCCTGACGTCCAAGAGGAGAATCGATGACCGAAGCACCCATCCGGTCCTACTCGGCGCTACGCGACACGCAGCGCGAGTTCGAGACCACCATCATCATCCGCCCCGACATCAACAAAGAGGGCATCGCCGATCTCGTCAACCGTCTGCAGCGCCTCTACGGCCGCAACGGCGGGCGAATGCAGAAGATCGACAACTGGGGCCTGCGCACGCTGGCCTACCCGATCGAGAGCTACAAGAAGGGCGTCTACCTGTACGTCCGGTTCCTCGGCGGCTCCGACATGGTCAAGGAGCTCGAGCGTAACCTGCGGATCTGGGACGAGGTCGTCCGCTACCTGACGGTGGTGGTCGATGGCGATGTCGACCCCGACGCGCGTCCGAGCGACGTCGACGACGAGACCCTCGACGCCGCTTCCGACGTCGCGCCCGATCCGCTCGACATCGCGGCCGAGAAGGCCGCTGCGCTCGCGCACGACTACGACGACGAGGACGATGACGACGATCGTCACGACGATGACGACGACGATGACGACGACGACGAGGATCAAGACTGATGGCTGAAGACATGGAAGATCGTGAATCCCGGCGCGGCAGTCGGCGCAAGCGCGTCTCGCCGCTCGCCGATCCCAACGTGGTCATCGACTACAAGAACCCGCAGCTGCTCAAGCACTTCCTGACCGACCGCGGCAAGATCGTCCCGGCTCGGATCACCGGAGTCTCGGCTCGTCAGCAGCGTGCAATCACCAAGGCGATCAAGCGCGCGCGCCTGCTCGCCCTGCTTCCGTACACGGTGCAGTGATGGCCATGCTTCAGGTGATTCTGACCAAGGATGTCGACAAGCTCGGCCGCGCTGGCCAGCTGGTCCGCGTCAAGCCCGGCTACGGCCGCAACTACCTGCTCCCGCGCGGCCTCGCGCTGCTCGCGACCAAGGCCAACCTCGCGCAGCTCGAGCATCACCGCCGCGAGATCGCGGCCCAGCAAGCCAAGGTCCGTGGCGAGCACGAGGCCAAGGCCGCACAGCTGAAGAGCGCGGTGGTCTCGATCCCGCGCAAGGTCGGCGCCGAGGACAAGATGTTCGGCTCGGTCTCGAGCAAGGACATCGCCGAGGCACTGGCGGCGCAGAACGTCGAGATCGATCGCAAGCTGATCAAGCTCGACGAGCCGATCAAGCAGGTCGGTGAGCACGAGGTCGAGGTCCGGTTCTCCTCGGACGTCTCGGTCTCGCTCAAGGTCCAGGTCATCGGCGTCCCGGCTTAGGCTGGGCGCGCGACGAGCCTGCGAGTGGGCGCCCCGGCCTTGGCCGAGGCGCCCTTCCGCGTTTCAGTGCGTGGAGAACAGCGCGTCGGCGGTCGCGATCGTGGCCGCGCGGATCAGTAGCTCGGAAAGCTGATCCAGATCCGAGCACGCAGCGATGCGCTCGCGCGTGTGCTCATCGATCGCCAGCTCGCGGGCTGCGAGGATCCCGAGCACCGCCGCGCGCCCGCGTTCGAGACCTTGGTCGAGACCTTGCTCGAGACCCTCGGCGAATCCCTCCCGGTGGGCCCGCGTGTAGGTGGAGCCTCGTCGTTCGAACTCGCTCAGCTCGATCTGCTCGTCTGGTGGAAGTTGTGCGCGTACCTGTTGCATGACTTCATCTCCGACGCTGGCCGAGACCAGCTGAATGTACCGCTCGTGATCGCTCGGTGCGATACGCAAGAGCGCTCGAATCGCGACGGTGGCACCGACGACGGCCTCTGGACCGGTGTTGTGAACCGCTGCCGCCAGCACCGCCCAGGCATAGTTGTCGAGCGCGGCCTGTAGATCTTGCACGATCGGGATCATTTCCGGCGTGATCACATACGGCCGCAGCTCCGGCTCGAACACGAACATCTGCTCCTGCACCGACCGCCGAACGTTCGGGTCGGGGCTGAAGAGCACCACCCACGCCGGGCACCTGTGCTTTCGGCGGATCCCACCCCGGTACAGCGCCAACGTCCACTCCTTGTCGGGATCGGTGTCGAGCTGGACCTCGAGCACCACCCCGCGCCGCCAGTGCCGATTGACGTGCCCGACGATCGCCAAGTCCGCCCGCACCAAGGTGCCGGTGACGGGATCTTCGAACTCCGCCGACGACGGCTCGAAGCGCTGGTAATGGAGAGGCAAGGGCGCCCCAGCCCGCCGCGCGAGCTCGAAGGTGAGCTCGGGGTGGTTGTCGAACAGCAACACGAAATTCTGATGCAGCGGGCTGGGCATTCGGGCCTCGCCTGCCTTGTCGGCCCGCGCGGCGAGGCTTTGCAGATCTTCGCAAAATTTTTTCGAGCCCGGATCACGACCCCCGCAGCACCCGACACAGCGCGACCGTCAGGTACTCGCCCTCCGGAAACCCGAGCGGGACCGGATGATCGAAGCCCGCCCCACCGCGCTCGAGCACCTGCAGCTGGACGGCCACGCTCCTGGCCGCGCGCAGCAGGGTGTCCTCGAAGGCCGCTCGATCCACGCGGCTCGAGCACGACGCCGCGAGGTAGTAGCCGCCCTCGCGCACGGTCGGCAGCGCGGCCGCATGCAGGGCCCGATAGGCGGCGAGCGCCCGATCGCGGCTGGCCTGCTTCGACGCGAAGCTCGGCGGATCCGCGACCACCAGGTCGAAGCCCCGCCGCTCTCGCTGATCCGCCAACCACCGCTCGACCTCGACCGCGGCCGTGTGGTGTCGCGCCGGATCGAGCCCGTTGCGCAGCCACGCCGTCGCGGCCAGCTCGAGCGCAGGCGCGGCCACGTCGACCGTCACCACCGAGGCCGCGCCGCCGAGCCCGGCCGCGATCGAGAACCCGCCCGTGTAGCCATACAAGTTGGCGACCCGCGGCGCGGCTCCATCCGCGACCCCATCCGCGACCAAGCTGGCGATCAGCTCGTGCGTGCGTGCGCGGTTGGGCCGATGATCGAGGAACATCCCCGTCTTCTGCCCGTGCAGCAGATCGACGAGCAGCCGCATGCCGTGCTCGCGGATCTCCGTCAGACCCTCGGGCAGCGCACCGAACACGAGCTCGACCCGCTTGTGCTCGCCGCGACCGCTGCGCCGCAGCAGCGTGTTCACGCCGAGCTCGGGCAGCCGCTCGCGCAAGCTCGCCTCGATCACGTCGCGCCACGCGAGGATGGCGTCGCCATCGAGCTTGAGCACCGCATGCTCGCCATAGCGATCGACGACCACGCCCGGCAGCCGATCGCCCTCGCCATGCACCAAGCGCAGCGCGTCGGTCTCGGCCGGCGCGAGCTGCTTTCGCAGCGTCAGCGCGGCGTCCAAGCGGCTCTCCAACAAGCGACGATCGACCGGCTGATCGATCGTCGTGAACACCCGCACTCCGATCGGCCCGCGCTCCGCCAGTCCGCGCGCGAGAAACCGACCCTTGCGATCGAGCACGGTCACCACCTCGCCGGGCGCCGGGAGCTGTCCAGCGAGCGCGTCGCGATAGACCCACGGATGCCCGGACCCGATCGCGCGCTCCAACGCCTTGCTGAGCCTCACGCGGGCCATGTGGACTCCTAGCACGTGATCCCGCATGCTTCCGAACCCATGAGCAAGGCGCCCGATCCCTACTTTTCGCACTGGGCCGATTTCGCGGCCGCGCGGACGATCGCGGCCCACCCTGACGCCGACGTGATCACCGTCGCCGCCGGGATCACGCCCTCTGGCGTGGTCCACATCGGCAATTTCCGCGAGATCATCACCGTCGATCTGGTCGCCCGTGCGCTGCGTGATCGCGGCAAGCAGGTCCGCTTCATCTACTCCTGGGACGACTTCGACGTGTTTCGCAAGGTGCCCGTGGGCATGCCGCAGCAGGAGCTGCTGGCCGAGAACCTGCGCCGCAGCATCTCGGCGGTGCCCGATCCCTACGGCGAGCACGATAGCTACGCCGCCCACAACATCGCCGAGCTCGAGCAGAGCATCGCGCCGCTCGGCATCGACTGCGAGTTCATCCGTCAGTCCAAGCGCTACCGCGCCGGTGTCTACGCCGCCGGGATCCGTCGCGCGCTCGAGCGCCGCGCCACCATCAAGGCGATCCTCGATCAGTATCGGCGCGAGCCTCTGTCCGAGGATTGGCTGCCGCTCGCCGGCTTCGACGCCGAGACCGGACGCGACGATCTCAGCTTCATCTGGGACGGCGAGTGGACGGTGACCTACACGGTCGAGTCGACCGGCCGCACGCAGTCGGTCGACTTGCGCGAGGGCGGTGACCTCAAGCTGCCGTGGCGCGTCGACTGGCCGATGCGCTGGGCCTACGAGCGCGTGATGTTCGAGCCCGGCGGCAAGGATCACAGCTCCGACGGCGGCAGCTACGACACCGCCAAGCAGATCGTCGCGCAGGTCTACGACGGCTGGGCGCCCGAGTACGTCGCCTACGACTTCGTCTCGATCAAGGGCATGGGCGGCAAGATCTCGAGCTCGAGCGGCAACGTGGTGACCGTCGCCGACTGCCTGCGCATCTACGAGCCCAAGCTGCTGCGCTGGCTGTTCGCCAACTATCGGCCCAACACCGAGTTTGCGATCAGCTTCGACCTCGACGCGCTGCGGATCTACGAGGAGTACGATCGCGCGGTCGAGCTCGCCCACCAGGCCGAGGACGGCGGCAAGAACGACAAGAAGCGGCAGACCGCCAGGCGCACGCTCGACCTCGCCGATCCGGCCGGCGAGCGGGTCGTGCCCGGCAGCAAGCCGGCGTTTCAGCCAAGCTTCCGGCCGCTGTCGATGATCCTGCAGATCTACGACGGCGACCTCGATCGCACGCGCGCCCACTACGAGCGCAGCGGCGAGCTGACGACCGCGCGCGAGCGCGAGCTGTTCGACGTGCGAGCGCGCTGCGTGTGGAACTGGATCGAGGACTTCGCTCCCGATGATTTCCGCTACCGGATCCGCGCAGAGCCGGTCGCCCGCGAGCTATCCGATGGCCCGCGCACCGCGTTGACCCGACTGGTCGCGGTGCTCGAGCAGCACCCGCAGATCAGCGAGGCCGAGCTGGTCCCGCACATGAAGACGCTCTTCGATGGGCTGGAGATCGGCGCGACGGAGTTCTTTCCGATCGTCTACGACCTGCTGCTCAACCGCCCGAAGGGGCCGAAGTTGACCACGCTGATCACGGTCATGGGCGTCGAGCGGGCGCTGCCGCTGCTGCGTCCGAGCGTGGGCTGAGCGCCCGCGGTCCTACGGGATCGAGTAACTGACCAGCGGGCCCGGCGAGGACGAATCGACGAGACCGACGCCCTGGCAGAAGGTCGACGCGGAGGCGTAGTCGTTCGTCCAGCACGCGTCGAAGGTGCCGGCGGGAGTGTCGTACATGCCTTCGTAGACCCACTCGTGGAGGGTATTGCCGGTGTCGACCCACGTCGCGCCATCGACCACGGGCGCCTTGAGCAGCAGAAACCACGGATTGTTGAGGTAGGAGACGTAGAGGTCTCCGTTCGTGATCCGGTAGTGGCTCTGTTCGACGCCGCAGGTCGTGCGGGCCCACGAGAGATAGCCGAGATGCTGCTCCATCCCGGTGATCGCCCAGGTCGTCGTGTTGCCGCCGTTGCAGCCGGTCCCGGGGGCCACTTGGTAGGTCCACGTCGCGCCGACGACCATCGGCCACAAATTCGCCGGGGTGGGATCGCCTCCCCACGGGTCGCCGTCGCCATCACCATCACCGGTGGTCGGATCGCCGTCGCCGTCACCGGTGGTTGGGTCGCCGTCGCCGTCACCGGTGGTCGGATCGCCATCGCCATCGCCGGTGGTCGGATCGCCGTCGCCATCGCCCGTGGTCGGGTCGCCGTCGCCGTCACCGTCACCAGTGCTTGGGTCATCATCACCATCGCCATCGCCGGTGGTTGGATCGCCATCGCCATCACCAGTGGTCGGATCGCCATCGCCATCGCCGGTCTCGTCGTCGCCCATCCCGGCGTTGAGACAGAACCCTTGAACGCAGACCAGGCCCTCCGGACAGAGCGTCCCCGCGACGCACTGAATCGGGCCGTCGGAGCCGGTGTCGGGCTCGGAGCACGCCGACGCGGTGAGCCCGAGGAGCGAGAGAACCGAGGCGAGGCGAGCGACAGTCGAACGCATCGACCGATGATACTCGCTCGCGTCCAGGTCAGCCGCAATGAGCGATCACGGCAACGCGATCATCTCGTGCACGTTGCCGCGTACGCGAGCCACCGGGGCCACCGTGCCCGCAGGGCGCAGGATCATCGGCATCCCCTGGCGCGGCGACATCACCACGGTGGTCCTCCGGTCGATGCGCGCGCCGGGAGCAAGCTCCACGCCGAACCGCTGGAGCAGCATGGCGA
>DATLLB010000676.1:0-5014 GCA_035538075.1 Enhygromyxa sp. | reverse complement strand
CGCGAGCGATCCCGGCGGACCATGTTCGTGCTCGCGTTGGCCTCGCTGATCGCGATCAGCTGCGGGCTCGGCTGGTGGATCGGCGCAGAGGCTCGCGCCGAAGCGATGGCCCAGGCCAAGTCCGACGTCGAGGCGCTGCGCGAGGCCGTGCGCCAAGCTGCCAGCGAGCGACGCTGGGTCTACCCCTCGCCCGAGCAGCCCGGCGAGACCACGGCCTACGGTCTGCTCGTGCAGCTCGAGTCGCACGAGATCGACGCGGCCCGCGACATCGGCCAGCAGCTGCGAGCAGAGATCGCCGCACAGCTGCTCGCGCACGGCGACAGCTATTGGGACAAGCCAGGCGGCCGCAGCTTCGCGCGCGAGTTCTATGCCAACGTGCTGGTCTTCGAGCCCGACAACGCCCGTGCGCTCGAGCGAGCCGGGCTCAGTCGCAGCGCCCTCGATGCCCTGCGCGAGCGTGCAGCGACTGGAGACTTCGACGCCTTCGAGCTCGACGCCATGGCTCCGCTGGCCGCACTCAGCCACCCCGACAGGCGCGCGCGCATCGAGGCGCTGGTCGAGATCTCCAGCGACCCCGAGCAGCTCTCGGCTGGCGTCCGCACCTCCATCGATCGGCTGATCGAGGAGCTCGATCCCAGTCATCCGCACGTCGCCCCCGAGCCGCCGACCCAAGCAGCGATCGCGTCGAGCGTGGGGCTCCCCCCGCAGGACGCGGCCGCGATCGAGCCCGCGCCGGAGCGGCCCGAGTCGCGGCCGAAGCCCACGCCGCTCGACAAGCAAGCCGCACGAACCGAGGCCGCCACGCTCGCGTCGAGCGGCGACGACTCGTACAGGGCCGGTCTGCGCGACGAGGCCGAGCGCCACTACCAGCGCGCGCTCGAGCTCGACGGCGACAACCTGGCCGCGCTCGTCGGTCTGCACCGCATCAGCTTCGATCGCGGCCACTTCAAGGACTCGCTCACCTACGCCAAGCAAGCGCTCGCGCTGCGGCCCAAGCGGAACGACCTCAACCTCTACGTCGGCGACGCGTGCATGAAGGTGCTCGACTACGCCTGCGCTCGCACGCACTACGAGGCCGCCGAGCAGCTCGGCAGCAAGCACGCCACCCAGCGCCTGCACATGCTCGACGAGCGGCTCGGTACGCCAAACGAGGGGAGCTTGTGAGCCGGCGACGCCGTACGCTCGTGCTTGTCGTCGCACTGCCGGGTTGTGGCCTGTTCCTCGGGCCCAACCCCCAATTCATGGATTCCCTCGCCGACGATGGCGAGACCGACACCGACTCCGACGAGCTCGCCACCTCGGACGACGACATGTGCCCGCCCGGCACGCTCGACTGCGACGGCGATCCGGGCTGCGAGTCGAGCGTCGACGATCCGGGCAGCTGTGGCGGCTGCGACAACAATTGCGAGCTCGGCGGAGAGCCGCTCGAGTGCGTCGACGGACAGTGCGTGGGCACGGTGGTGTTCACCGATCTCGCCGACACCTACGTCGACACCGAGCTCGCCAGTCAGAACTTCGGCGCCGAGACCCGCCTGGTCATCGACTCCAGCCGGGCCAGCTTCATCGCGCTGCCGGACATCGGCGAGCTGCCGATGGCCGCCTCGCTCGAGCACGTCCTCTTGCACGTGACCTGCACGCAGGCCGGCACGTCCGTGCAGGTTCAACGGATCGAGACCGAGTGGGACGAGCTCGAGCTGACCGCCGACAACGCCCCGTCCGGCAGCCAGGTGCTCGACGACGTCCCGCTCCTGCGCGGCGAGAACGTCATCGATCTGGTCGGCATGCTGCCCAGCTGGCGCTCGGGCACCCCCAAGCGCAGCGTGGAGCTGTCCGCCATCGGTCCCAATCCCCAGCCCGTCGTGTGCTCCAGCCGCGAGGGCCGATCACCGCCGTACTGGGAGATCGCGATCAGCTGGTAGCTGCTATCCGTCGATGCCGGGCGTCTCGACGAAGCCCCGCACCAGATCGATGACCGAGACGATGCCGACCAACAGCTTGCTCTCGTCGACCACCAGCATGCGATGCACGCCGAGCGCGACCATCCTGCGGCCGGCTTCGACGATGCTCAGCTCCGGCTCGATCGCCAGCACGTTCAGCGTCATCACCTCGCTCACCGTGCCCTCGCGCGGAATCGTCGGATCGCCGAACTCCAGCGCCGCCCCGCCCTCCAGCAGATAGTAGTGGGCGTCGCCGGTGGTCTCGCCCGGCTCGCGATCCGGATCGACGAGATCCGAAGCGCTCACCAGCCCGACCACCTCACCCGTGGCCAGCACCACCGGCGCGCCTGCTCGCGCAAAAGCGGGTCAGCGGCGCGCCGCCGTCTCGAGGCTGGTGCCGGGCCCGACCGCGAACACCTTGCGCGTCATGACATCGGAGACCCTGGGGAACGGCAGCGGAGTCATGAGCTGAATGTATTCGTGCGCGCCGCCGAGTCGACGCGAAAATGGTGCGGCGAGCAGCGTAATATGGCGTCCGCCCATGCGTGCGCTGCTGACCGCCCTGTGCCGCTTGCTGCTGCGCATCTTCTTTCGACGGATCGAGAGCGTCGGCGCCGAGCGAGTCCCGAGCGCCGCGCCCACGCTCTACGTGCTCAACCATCCCAACGCGCTGCTCGATCCGCTGTTCATCCTGTGCCTCTCACCGCGCCCGGTCACGTTCCTGGCCAAGGCGCCGCTGTTCTCGACCTTTCTGGTCAAGCACTTCGTGCGCGCCTTCGAGTGCCTGCCCGTCTACCGCGAGCAGGACGGTGAAGATCCCAGCAAGAACCGCGCGAGCATCGAGGCCTCGATCGCGCTGCTCGCCGGCGGCAAGGCGCTGGCGCTGTTTCCCGAGGGCACCTCGCACTCCGACCCCAAGCTGCGCCCGCTCAAGACCGGCGCCGCCAGGATTGCGCTGAGCTCCAGCGCCGCGACCGGCGGCCGTGCTCCTGCGCCTGTGCTGATCGTCCCGGTCGGTCTCTCCTACAGCGACAAGTCGACGTTTCGCAGCAACGCGCTGCTGGTCTACGGCGAGCCGATCGAGACTCCGCGCGTCGAGCTCGACAGCAGCGCTCGCCCCCCGCAGGCGGCCGCTGAGCGACTGACCGCGCAGATCGACGCCGCGCTGGCGACCGTCACCGTGCAGGCGCAGACCCACGAAGCGATCGAGCTCGCGCGCGCGGCTGCGCAGATCCTCGCCGCGGCGGCGCGCGATCGGGGTGAGCCGGCCAGCCCCGACCGGCAGGCCGACCTCGAGTTCGAGCGGCGCCTGGTCGACGGCTACGAGCGGCTGCGCGAGCGAGCACCAAGCGAGCTGAGTCGCGTGGTCGCACGCGTGCGCAGCTACGAGGCCGAGCTCGAGCGCATCGGTCTGCCGCTCGATCATCCCGCCACGATCGGGCGTCGGGTGGCCGTTCGGTATGGACTGCGGCGGCTCGGCGCTCTCGCGCTGCTGCTCGGGCCTGCGCTGATCGGCATCGTCACGCATTATCCTGCGTATCGTGGGATTGGCTGGATCGCGCGCAGGGTGGCCAAATCGAGCGATGTCCTCGCCACGTTCAAGCTGATCGCAGGGCTTCTGTTCTTTCCGCTGAGCTGGCTGTTGCTGGCTGGGGTGAGCGCGTGGGGGCTCGGCTGGCGTGAGGCGGGGATTGTGCTGTTGCTGCTGCCGGCCTGCGGGTATGCGGGGCTGCGGTTCACTGAGCTGCTCGTCGACTTCGTCGATCGGGCCCGTGGCGCCTGGGCGCTCGCCAGTCGCCGCGACCTTGGACAGTTTCTGCTGCACGAGCGCGAGGTCATTCGTGCGGCGATTGTTCAGCTCGACGCAGCGCTCGGGCCGTAGCCCCGCTCAGGGCGGGCTCTGGTCGGTGTTCGTCAGCCAGATCCGCGACATCGCGTAGCTGTCGAGGTAGACATAGTTCACGGTGTACTCCCCAGCGTCCCAGTTGAGCACCCAAGGATCCTGGACGTACTGGCACGCCGGCGCGAACTGCTGCCGGTAATTCAGGTGACGCCACTTGTACTCGGCTTGGGCCGGCTGCGCCGTGCAGTCCATGTCGTGGTAATAGCCGGTCACGTCATTGATGCTGAGCCGCCACGAGTCCGCCGATTGATGGTCGATCGCCCGGATCCACATGTGCCACTCGTCATCGCAGGGGATGTCGAAGAAGAAGCGGATGAAGGCCCCGCCGGTTCCGTCGTGGGTCAGCACCGTGCCCTCGCCGGGGACAAACAGCGGATCGAACCCGTAGATGTAGTCCGCGTCGGTCGCCGCAAAGTCGAAGAAGTAGTCCTGGCCACACGCCGTCTGCGAGCAGTCGCTCGTGTTGAAGGTGCAGTCCCAGTTGCAGCCGAGATCGCCGCCCATGAAGCCGTGCTCGGAGCAATCCTGACCGTCGAGGTCATCGCCGTCGCATTCTTCTTCGGCGTCCTTGACCCCGTCGCCGCAGTCTCCGGCGCAGATTGTGTCGTCCGGCACGCAGAATGCCTCGCCCTCGCAGGCCTTGTACCCGGGCGCGCAGGCGCACTCGTGGGTGCCGACATCACACGCCTCGTTCACCGCTGGGCACTGACTATCCAAGCTGCAGCCGGGCTTGCACTGCAGATCGGCGAGGTCGCAGTAGGAGAAGCCCACGCAGGGCGTCTCCGAGCAGTCCTCGATGAACTCACAGGTGCCGCTCACGCAGACATCGCCCTGGTCGCAAGGATCGTTGCAGGCTCCGCAGTGCTCGGGGTGCTCGTCGAGATCGACACATTTGACCCCGCACCAAGTCAGCCCCGTATCGCAGGTCGGATCGCCATCGCCATCGCCATCGCCCGGCGAGCCGTCACCGTCACCCGGCGAGCCGTCGCCGTCACCCGGATCACCGTCCCCGTCACCCGGGTCGCCGTCACCATCACCCGGATCACCGTCGCCCGTCGGATCCTCTTCGCCGGTCCCGTCGTCGCCGGACAGGCAGATATCGGCCACGCACTCCAGCCCCGACTGGCAAAGATTGGCAACGCAAGGACACCCCCACGCTCCCCCCTCGCAGGTC
>DATLLB010000675.1:0-3140 GCA_035538075.1 Enhygromyxa sp. | reverse complement strand
TCCCCAACAACGTGTTCTCGGTCGCCGACGAAGCCACCGTCACCGGTCGGCGCCTGGCGTTGAGCGAGGCGCTGCTGCCCAAGGGCGGCGGCTACACGCCGGACCCGAGCACCTTCAACACCAGCGACGGCTTCTCCCCGTCGAGCACGATCATGACCTTCATGCCCGGCGCGACCGTGACCGGGCTGCCGACCCCGCTGACCATCGCCGACTCGCTCGCGGCCGACTCGCCGACGGTGATCATCAACGCCGAGACCGGCGAGCGTGTGCCCCACTGGGCCGAGCTCGACATGTCGCACGGCGACGACGATCGCCGCGCGTTCATGTTGGTGCCGGCCGTCCGCTTCGATCCGAACACTCGCTACATTGTCGCGATCCGCAATGTGGTCGATCAAAACAGCGCGCCGCTGTCCGCCGGCGAGGGCTTCTCGGCGCTGCGCGACGGCACGCCTAGCGACGAGGACTCGATCGAAGCCCGGCGTCCGCTCTACATCGACATCTTCGCGCGCCTGGCCGACGCCGGGGTCGCGCGCGAGGATCTGCAGCTGGCCTGGGACTTCACGACCGCGAGCACCGAGAACATCACCGGTCGCATGCTGCACATGCGCGACGAGGGCCTCGGCCTGCTCGATCCCGACGGGCCCGACTATGTGATCGACAACGTGACCATGGATCCGGCCCCGGGCATCGCGATGCGCGTCGAGCTGACCATGACCGTGCCGCTCTACCTCGACAGCCCCGACGGCGGCGGCGCGATGCTGTACGGCGACGATGGCCTGCCCGAGCCGAGCGGCACCGCCGACTACCCGGTGCTCGTGCACGTGCCCTACTCCGCGTTCGACGAGCCGGCCAAGCTGATGGCCTACGGGCACGGGCTGCTGGGCTCGCGCTTCGAGATCACCGCCGACCACCTCGAGGCGATCGCCGCCGACGGCAACGTGATCGTGTTCGCTACCGACTGGATCGGCATGGCCGACGACGACCTCGACAACATCGTCGGGCTGCTCTCGACCGGTCACATCGACGACTTCCACACCGTCGCCGATCGCCTGCAGCAGGGCTTCTTCAACGCGTTCGCGGCCATGCGCATGATGCAGGGCAAGTTCGCGCAGGATCCGATCATGCAGGGCGCCAACGGCAGCGCGGTCGATCCCGAGGATCCGTGGTACTTCGGCGGCAGCCAGGGCGGCATCTTCGGATCTTCTTATATGGCGCTGAGCCCCGACGTGATGCGCGGCGTGTTGGCGGTGCCCGGACAACCCTACAATCTGCTGCTCAACCGCTCGGTCAACTTCGACAGCTTCTTCTCGCTGATCGAGGGTGTCTACCCAGATAAGCTCGATTTGCGATTCTTGCTGGAGCTGACCCAGATCGAGTGGGACCGTGCCGAGCCGTCCGGCTATTCGCGACACATCGTGCACGATCCGCTGCCGGGCACCGCGGCCAAGGAGGTGCTGCTGCTGGTCTCAATCGGCGATCACCAGGTCTCGACCCTCGGCGCGCACATCATGGCCCGCGAGATCGGCATCCCCCAGATCGGCCCCGCCAACCGCCCCGACCTATTTGACATTGATTTGGTCGAGTCGCCCTATGTGGGCTCGGCCATGATCGAGTACGACTTTGGCCTGCCGCCCGAGCCGATCGAGAATGTGCCCATGACCGAGGGCGAAGACCCGCACGGCAAGCTCGCCGAGGTGCCGATCGCCGCGCTGACCGTCGAGCACTTCCTGCGGACCGGCGAGGTCGACACCTACTGCGACGGCGTCTGCGATCCGGACTGACCCCACATTCATTCCAGCTGTGTCTCTCGCCCGCTGCGCCGGATCTGCGGCGTGCGGGCGAGGTTGGACGCGTGTCGGCTGCGGCACGGCAAAGTTGTCCGCGTATGGCAGATCACGGCCGCCGCGGTAGATAAACCGCGACACAGCGAGTCCTCTCTCCGGCTCTCTGCGTCCAAAAACTCCCGATCTTTGGACCGCCGCGTGCCCCCACGATCGCGGCGCCCATCCACAATGCACATAATTGATCGTCGCAAAAGTCCACAATATCGACCGCGCGAATTAAATCAAAAAGCGATTGCCGCCCGCGAATATCACCATACATTTCCAACCGATGAATAAGAAATCACTCACCTCTTCGGACCACGCCTGTCTCCGCTCGCTCACGCTCGCGCTATTCACGGTCAGCCTCACGACCGCCTGCATCGAGGAGCCCGAGAACCTCGATTCGCCCGAGCAACTGCGCTTCGAAGGCGACGATGATCCGGCCCCTCACCCCGATGAAATTCAGCACAATCAGACCGGCTCGACCCACGACGGTGAGGCCTGCGTCTACGACTACCACTGCCCCAACGAGGCGCCGTCGTGCGTCGACTTGGCCTGCTATGACGGCAGCGAGGGCGACCCCTGCGATTACGACTACGACTGCTCGACCGACAATGTGTGCGTGAGCGGGCAGTGCTGGGACGGCAGCGTGGGAGACGTCTGCGCCAACGATGCCGACTGCTGGGACAGCTCGCCGCTGTGCTCGTGCGGGCAGTGCTCGGTCGGCGCGGTCGGGGATTCG
Organism: Enhygromyxa sp.; assembly: GCA_035538075.1. Classification (GTDB taxonomy): domain Bacteria; phylum Myxococcota_A; class Polyangia; order Nannocystales; family Nannocystaceae; genus Plesiocystis. The sequence continues at coordinate 575 of DATLLB010000675.1, read as the reverse complement.
TGCATCTACGACAGCGACTGCGCGCAGACGTCCCCGTACTGCAGCGCGGGCCTGTGCTCGGCCGGCGAGGCCGGCGATTCGTGCCTCTACGACAGCGACTGCTCGGATGGCTCGCCGCTGTGCTCGTCCGGGCTGTGCTCGGCCGGCGGGCTCGGGGACTCCTGCGCCTACAACAGCGATTGTTCACAGGACGCGCCCTACTGTGCGCTGGGCGAGTGCTCGATCGGCAATGAGGGGGACGTCTGCGAGATCGACCTCGACTGCTCGCCCGCGGCCCAATTCTGCGCGTTCGGGACCTGCTCGCCGGGAGAGGTCGGAGACGCGTGCAGCTGGGACGGCGACTGCTCGGCCGGCGCACCATTCTGCTCGAGCGGATCGTGCTCGGTCGGCGCGGTCGGGGATCCGTGCCAGTTCAACAGCGACTGCTCGGCCGGCGCACCGTTCTGCTCGGACTTCGACTTCGTGTGCACGACCGGCGGAGCCGGCTCGTCGTGCGTGAAGAACTCCGACTGTCAGAACGGCTGCAACATCACGATCAAGCAGTGCAAGTAGGCCCAATCGCAGGGTCGGTGTGG
>DATLLB010000674.1:0-5816 GCA_035538075.1 Enhygromyxa sp. | reverse complement strand
GTCTCCAGGAAGCCCGCAACACCGAGAGCCTCGTCGACGACGGCGACACGCCCACCGACGAAGGCGGCGACGACACCGACGCGAGCGGTGACGGCGATGGAGACGGCGATGGCGATGGCGATGGAGACGGCGATGGCGATGGAGACGGCGACGGAGACGGCGACGGTGATGGAGACGGCGACGGTGATGGAGACGGCGACGGAGATGGCGATGTCGATGGCGACGGCGACGGCGATCCCTGCCAAGGCCAAGGCCCGGATGTCTTCGACTTCAGCTACATCTGGATCGCCAACTCCCCGCAGGGCACAGTCTCGAAGATCGACACGCTCACGGCGGTCGAGGTCGCTCGCTACGCCTCGGGTCCGAACGGCGCCACCGATCCCTCACGCACCTCGGTCAGCGGCAACGGCAAGTTCGCGGTCGTGGCCAACCGCAACGGCGGCCTGACCATGATCTCGGCCGACCTCGACGGCTGCGTCGACAAGAACAACAACAACATGATCGAGACCTCGCAGGGGCCCAACAACGTGCTCCCGTGGGGTCAGGACGAGTGCGTGATCTGGAACATCTCGCTGCCCGCGTCCGGCAGCTCGGGCCCGCGTCCGGTCTCGTGGACCATCGGCGAGCAGAACCCGTTCACCTGCGAGTACAGCGTCGGCGACGTGTGGATCGGCTGGTACAACCAGGGTCAGAACACCGGCTACTTCCGCCTGGTCGAGGGCATGACCGGCAACACGATCGACGAGGTCGCGGTGCCCAACTGGTCGGGCATGACCTGGGGCCCGTACGGCGGTGCGATCGACTCGGAGAACAACTTCTGGGCGATCGGCTGGGGGCAGAGCGGGCCGGTCGTGAAGATCGACGGCGAGACCCACGAAGCCACGCATTACGGCAACCCCGGCGGCTGGATCTACGGCATGGGCCTCGACCTGCAGGGCAACACCTGGGCTGGCGGCTGCGGCAACGGCAACGTGTACCGCTTCCACAAGGAGAACGAGAGCTGGTCGCAGGTCGCGAACATCCCCGGCGTCTCGTGCTTGCGTGGTCTGCAGGTCGACATCGACGGCGTGGCCTGGATCGCCAAGAACGGCCCGTGCGGGCTCGCGGCGATCGACACCTCGGTCGAGCCGCCGCAGGTGATCAACGCCAACATCGGCATCGCCGGCTGCTCGACCCCGGTCGGCGTGAGCATCGACGCCGAGGGCTACGTGTGGGTCGTCGACGAGGGCGGGCGCGCGTACAAGATCGATCCCGACACCTATCAGATCGCCGCGACCGTGCAGGGCTTGGTCGGACCGTACACCTACTCGGACATGACCGGCGCGGGCATCAACGCGCAGATCATGCCGCAGTGATCGGGCCCGTGCTCGGGCACGGACGAATCACGCTCGAGTGCGGGACCCAAGTGGTCCCCCACTTTTTTGTTACGAGGAATGATTTTCCCACCCTGACCTGCCGTGGTGCGTGGTGTCACAATGAAACTCGGCGCTCCCGTTTGCCAAGTACTGCTTTGCATTTCGGTTGTCGCGTGTGGTCGGCCATCGGGCTCGACCGACACCGACGCGACCGGGGATGACAGTTCAGACTCGAGCAGCGAGTCCGAGAGCGACGCCGGCGAGCCGCAGCCCGAGTGCGCGTGGGAGCCCGCGGCCGCGGACGCATGCTCGCCGAGCGCCGCTCCGCTGGACTCGGCACCCGAGGGGATCGAGGACGATTACTTCACGGCCAGCATCGCGGTGGGCCCCGACGGCGCGGTCCATGTCCTGGTCAGCAAGGAACACCGGGTCGGCAACAGCTTCCCGATCGTCCTCAGCTACTTCTCCAACGCGTCCGGCGAATGGGTCGAACAGGAGCTCGATCTCGACCCATCGATCAGTGCGGCGGAGATTCATGTGTCCGCCGCAAATGTCATTCGAGCCGCTTCCGCGGTTTATTTGCGCAATGACAGCGGCATGTTCGTTCGGCCGGCCCCCTTCGGCCACGATATCTTGGAGGTGACCAGTGATTTGGCGGCGGCCCGGGAGCTCGACCTGGCGTACCTGATCGTCGACAAGTTCGAGGCTGAGCTCGATGGCCCCTCGTATTCGGTGTGGAGCGATGAAGGTGGCTGCGTTCGGCGACTCTGGACAATGTCCGAGTGCCAATCGTTCACTTACCCGTACAACATGCGCATCGCGGTGGCGCCCGACGGTGGCGCCCCGATCGTGGTGGCTGAGCTGGACGATCGTCTCGCGCTCACGGATTTTTCGGAGCCGACACCGCAGCTCGTCCCGGTCGGCTCCAGCCCGGTTGGGCTGCTCGGGGACGTCGAGATGGACGCGACCGGACGCATCCACGCCTGTTTTTGGCGCAACGACGCGGATGAGATCGTGTGGGCCAGCGGCCTCGGAGCGGACAACTGGCAAGAACAGAGCGTGTCTGCGGCCTTGGGCGGGGGATATTGTCAGCTCGCGGTGAACAGCGAGTCGGATGTCTGGCTGACGGATCTGAGTGCGGGCCTCTCGATCTGGCACAAGGTCGACTCGTTCGAGGCCGAGGATCTGAGCGCCTTCCTGCCGTCCGGCCTCGATGGCGATCTGCTGGACGTCACGCTGGGCGTGGACGGTCAGCCCGTGGTCGTCGGCTCGCGCGTGAGCCCGGATGAGAGCGAAGCGATCTGGTTCGTCGCGTCGCGGGTCGGCGACGCGGAGTGGACCAGCGAGGTGATCGCGGTCGAAGCCCTCGATCCGTCGCCGTGAGCACGAGCCGTCAGTAGCCGCTCTGCGAGGCCACGCGCGAGGCGAGCTCGCCGACGAAGGGCGAGGCCGGCCGTTGAATCGCGGCCTGCGGTCGCGAGCGCGCAAGCACCCGCCACAGGATCCGCGGCCGCAGCAGCGAGGCCGGCGAGGCGAGGAAGTGCATGATCTTCATCAGCGCCGCGAACACGACTGGATCGTGATTCGCCGCCTCGAACACCTTGGCCAACAAGGCCTGCTGGGTTGCCCACATCCGCGGCCGCCAGCCGGTTGCCTCGCGCCAGCGGTGGGCCTCACCGGCGGTCAGCGTGAACGGCAGCTCGGTCATGCGATAGAGCCGTCGCTGCAGTCGCACGCTCGACTGCCCCGGCCGCGCCCGTTTGGCGAGCTGCTCGGCCTGCAGCGCGGCGAGGGTCATGCCCGAGGCGAAGGTCGGGTCGTAGCTCGACATCGCATCGCCGATCACCAGGTAGCCCTCGGGCAGGCGCCCCATGAGCCCGTAGCAGCGGCGGAATTGCTCGGGGAAGTTGTACTTGTGCAGCTCGCCGACCAACGTGAGATTGCCGAGCGCCTCGGCGATGTCGGGCCGGGCCAAGCTCTTGGCCCACTTGCGAAAGCCGGCGAGGTCGGTCGGCGCGTGCTCGCCGAAGTAGCCGAACAGCGTGACGATCTTCTCGCCGTTCTCATGCGGGAAGTAGAGGCCGCCGCGCTTGATGTTGCGCGCGGCGTCTTGATGGATCACCAGCGACTCTTCGGGCACGTCGCCGATCGGCTCGAAGATCCCCGACACGTAGGCCAAGCCGATGCGCACGCGCTGCTCGGCGACCACGCCGTAGCCCCACCGATACAGCCACGTCGGCGATCGCGAGCCGCGTCCGGTCGCGTCGACGACCAGCTCGGCGTGCAGCTCCGAGCCATCGCGCAAGCGCACCCCGGTCACGCGGCCCTTGGCGTGGATCGGCTGCTCGACGCCAGCGTCGAAGCGCAGCTCGACCTTGCGATTGTGCGCGAGGCTGCGGCGCAGGTGGTGCTCGAGCAGCGCGCGGCTCTGCGACCAGATGTCCCTGCCGATCCGCTTGGTCGCCTTCCACCCGCCGAAGTGAAACCACCGCATGCTGTTGCCGAGATCGGAGCGCACCGCCCCTGCGCAGGCGAGCTCGGCGAAGGCGTCGGGGAACAGCTCGTTCATGATCGCCTGCCCACGGCTCAGCAGCGCGTGCGACTGGTGACCCTGCGGCACGCCTCGCCGAACCTCGGGTCCGGGCTCCGGATCACGCTCGAGCACGGTGACGCGGTCGAAGTTGCGAGCCAGGGCTGCGGCGGCACACAGCCCGGCGATGCTTCCTCCCATGACGATGGCGTGGCTCATGGACAGCTCCAATCTGCGCACTAGCGAGCGAGTCTTTTGATATGTGTGTGCATTGGGTGGTGATATTGAAAACGGGATAGCGTGAACGCGAGGGACAATCTGCCCTCACCATACAGCGCAATTGAGCCCCGCGCTCGGTTTTCTTGCGGGATTTGTTGTAACGTGGACTACGTTCGATCTGCAACTCGACGCATTGCTCCGTTGCGATTGCAATAACCACACAACAGCTGAATTCGCGCATCGGCCGATCTGCCGATTAAAAGGCGACACCCGGTGACGACGGCGCCACCGGGTGCTCAGCGAGGTTCGACTCGATCACTCGGCCGGGGCCGGCACGCCCTCGTCCGACTCGTCGTTCTGCGTGTGCCAGCGCTTCATCTTGCGCTTGATCATCTCTTTCTTGACCATCCCGACGAGGTCGATCATCAGCTTGCCGGTCAGGTGGTCGTGCTCGTGCTGCAGCGCGCGACCGTAGAGCCCGTCGCCCTCGGCCTCGAAAAACTCGCCAGCGACGTTCATCGCTCGGACCTTGGCCCAGCGCGGACGCTTGACGTCGACGTACACGTCGGGGAACGAGAGGCAGCCCTCTTCGGCGATGACCAGACCCTTGCCGGTCTCGATGACCTCGGGGTTGATGAACACCAGCGGGTCGGCGGCTTCGCTGCCGGTTGCGACCTTGCCGTCGATCAAGAAGATCCGCTCGAGTCGACCGACCTGAATGGCGGCGATGCCTGCGGCATTGAGCGAGTACATGGTGTCGGTCAGATCGCGGACGAGCTGACGGATGGCGTCGTTGATCTCGGCGACCGCGAAGGTCTCCTCACGCAGACGCGGATCGGGGTATTTGACGACTTCGAGGACGGCCATGGCAGGGTGTCCGGGGAACGCGGGAGGGTAGCCCGAAGCCACGCCAGTGACCAGAGCGGTGGCGCCCGCGCGGCGAGGGCTCGCACGCGCCCAAGTTCGCCGTAGCGCGCGTATCGGGCTACCTTGCACCCGGGCGAGGCGCCAGGCACCGTCGCCCTCAGGACTGCGCGATGAGCCAAGCCACCCCCGACAGCGTCCGGCAAGCCCTCAGCAGCGTCGAAGATCCGGCGACCGATCGCGACATCGTTGGCAGCCGCCAGCTCGGCGAGGTCGCCGTCAGCGACACGATCAGCGTCGAGGTCGCCCTGATCTCGCCCGGTTATCCGCTCAAAGGCACGCTCGAGAGCCGCATCCGCGCCGCGCTCGATCGCTTCGCGATGCCGGTCGGAGATCAGCTGGACGCTCAAGGTCCCGCGCAAGCCGGCCCGCCAGGATCTCGATCGGCTGCCGACGGTCAAGAACGTGATTGCGGTCGCGGCCGGCAAGGGTGGGGTGGGCAAGAGCACGGTCTCGGTCAACCTCGCGCTCGCGCTGCAGCGGCTCGGCGCCAGCGTCGGTCTGCTCGACGCCGACATCTACGGGCCCAGCGTCCCCAAGATGATGGGTCCGGCTGCGCGTGCGTGCGACAAGAGCACGGGCGGCGACCGCATCATCCCGGCGCTGCACCGCGGGATCCCGGTGATGAGCGTCGACTTCTTCATCGAGACCGGCCGCGCCGTGATCTGGCGCGGGCCGATGATCCACAAGCTGCTGCAGCAGTTCCTCGAGGACGTCGAGTGGGGCGAGCTCGACTACCTGATCATCGATCTCCCGCCCGGCACCGGTGACGCGCAGCTGTCGCTCGG
>DATLLB010000673.1:0-5871 GCA_035538075.1 Enhygromyxa sp. | reverse complement strand
CGGCTACTCGGGCGGCGGCGGCGGTGAGGGGCAATCGTGTCGCGCGGGTGGTGGCGGTGGCGGGTCGTTCAACGCAGGCGCCAACCAGATGAACATGCCGGGCGTGCGGCAGGGCGACGGCGAGATCGTGATCAGCTGGGGAGGCTGAGCGCTCGAGCGTCAAGGCGCGGGGAGTTCGGAGGCGTTCGCGTCGGTCGCGAACACCACCGTCTCCTCGCCGATCTTCGCCGCGACCCAGAGCTCCAGCAGATCCGAGCGCATCGCCACGCTGATCTTCTTCACGCCCTCCGGCAGCGCGATCGCATACCAGCGCCCGCTCGCGGTGCGGTACAGCAGCTCGCTGCCGAGCAGCACCCACAGCCCGCCGTTCTCCGCCGGCCACAGCCCGGTCGGCGCGCGGTCGAGCGGCTCGAGCCGCCAGCCGCCGGCCCCGTAGTGCAGCAGCTGATGGGACGCCACGCCCTCGAGCTTCGCCGTCGCAACCATCGAGAAGCTGTTGCGCTCGCGCGGGACCTGGGCGCCGAAGCTCCACTCGGTCCCCGGCGGGAGCTTCTTGGCGTGCTCCTCCACGCAGGTCTGCGTGAAGCAGGCCTCCTGCACATACACGCCGCTGGGCCGCAGGCTGATGTTGTAGAGCCGACCCGAGGTGGTCTCGATTGTGTCGAGCACGACCTTGCCCGGTCGCAGGCCGACCTTCGGCGCGACCTTGGTGTTGCCGATGCGCGTGAGCGTCGAGCCCTCGCGCACGAGCACGCCCGCGTACCAGCCCTTGCGCACCGACGACGCCTCACCGCGCCAGCGCAGCTGCTTCTTGTACTTCTCGGCCACCCACTTGCGATCGCGGTCGAGGTGAAACAGCTGATACTCGAAGGTCGGGCGGCCCTCGGCGTTGGCCGGTAGCGGCGAGGACTCCACGTACCAGACGTCGTCGGGCCAGTGGCCGAGCAGCGGCAGCTCGGGCAGCGTCGCGTCGGCGCGCGAGACCAGGCGCTGCTCGGCGTCGAGCTCGTAGATGCCCGACGACGAGCGCCCGACGATCCCGCTGGCGACGCTGACCAGCTCGAAGCTGGGATCCGACACGCTGGTGACCTTGCGCCAGACCACCTCGGCCGGCGTCGGCTCGACCGACTGGACCGGCACCAGCGACGGATCGCGCCGGCCGTTGGTCTCGATCTCGATCACCGCGTCGTCCTCGAGCGCCTCGTCGCCGCTCTCGCTGTCGCCGTCCGACCGCGGCTGCTCGACCGGCGTGGGCTCGACCTGCGGCTGCGGCTCGGCCTGCTTGGCCGGCTCCGGCGAGCAGCCCGCGAAGCAGCAGGCCGCGAGCACCAGCGTTGGTCCGACCCAGCGCACGGGTCGAGCTTACCTCCGTCGTGGACCCCTGTGTGCATCTTGGTTAGGCTCGCGGTCCGAGTGAGCGCGACGATCCTCCCGGTCGAGCTGCGCGGCATCACGTGTCGCTTTGGTCGCAAGGCGGTGCTGCGCGGCGTGGATCTCGAGGTTCGAGCGGGCGAGGTCGTCGGCCTGCTCGGGCAAAACGGTGCGGGCAAGACCACGCTGTTTTCGATCCTCGTGGGCCTGCGCCAGCCCGACGACGGGGTCCGTCGCTTTGCTGGCCGCGAGCGCGTCGAGGTCGAGCTCGACGTACGAGCCCGACTCGCATGGTTGGCCCACAGCCCGCAGATCTATCCGCTGCTCTCGGCGCGCGAGAACGTCGAGCTGTTCGTCGAGCTGGCCGGCGACGCGCGTCCAACCGGCGCGCGCGAGCCCGTGGCCATGCTCGAGCGACTCGGGCTCGGCGACGTCATCGATCGTCCGGTCAGCACCTTCTCGCGCGGCATGGCGCAGCGCGTGGCCTTGGCTCGTGCGCTCGCGCTCGCGCCCGAGCTGCTGATCCTCGACGAGCCCTTCACCGCGCTCGATCGCGGCGGTCGAGCGCTGCTGGCCGAGCTGATCCGCGCCGAGGCCCGAGCGGGTGGGGCGGTGCTGCTGTCGAGCCACGATCTCGACGTGGTCGCGCAGGTGGTCGATCGCGCGTTGCTGCTCGACGGCGGGGTGATTCGCGGCGAGGCGCGGCGGGAGGATGGCGAGGACGACGAGGCCTTTCGGCGCCGGATCGTCGCGCTGGGCTGACCTGAGGGCCGGGTCCGCGCCGTCCGCTGCACCACTGGGCCCGCGCCGTCGCATGGCGTAACGTCCCGGCTGCCCATGCGGCTGCTGCGACAGACGTGGCTCCTGACCCGCAACGATCTTCGCCAAGAAGCGCGGCGGCTCGAGCTCGTGCTCACGGCCGGGTTCTTCACGCTGGTCGTGGTCGTGCTGTTCGCCCTCGCGTTCTTCGGGCTCGAGGACGAGGTCCAGCGCAAGGCCGTGCCCGGGATGATCTGGCTGTGCGTGGCGTTCGTCGGCGCGCTGACATTGACGCGAGTGTTCGAGCGCGAGCGCGAGGCCTCGACGCTCGCGGCGTTGTTGGCCGCGCCGGTCGATCGGCTGGCGATCTACTTCGCCAAGCTGATCGTCACGCTGGTGATCCTGCTGCTGTGCTCAGCGCTCGCGGTGCCGGCCCTCGCGGTGCTGTTCCCCGACGCAGGCCTGCTCGCGTCCAACCAGCTCGCGCTGGTCGTGCTGGTCACGCTCGGCTGCCTCGGCTACGCGGCGATCGGCACCTTGTTCGCCGCCGGGCTCGCGAGCTCGAGCGGCAAGAACGTGCTGCTCTCGATCATCCTCTATCCGCTGACCACCCCCGTGCTGTTGTTCGCGCTGGTCGCCACCCAGCGCCTGCTCGACGCGCACGCGGAGCTGTGGAACACGCTCGCGCAGATGGCCGCGCTCGATGCAGCGCTGGTGGCCGTCGGCGCGTGGTTGTTCGAGGCCTTGCTCGTCGGTGCCGGTCGACCCGCGTCGGCGGCCGTCCGTGCGCGCGCATCTTCGGAGGCATCCTAAATGTCGAACTCGTCCTCACGCCGCTCGCCGGCTGAATTCGTCCCTTACCTACTGCTCGTCGTCGCGGCCGCGCTGTTCCCCTACAGCGTGCAGCGAGTGTTCCTGAACACGCCGATCGAGGCCGAGATGGGCACCGCGCAGAAGATCTTCTACTTCCACGTGCCGCTCGCGTGGATCTGCATGCTGTTCGCGGTGGTCTGCGGAGTCGCGGCCGGCATCGAGCTGCGCAAGCGCTCGGCTCGTGCGGCCGCGGTCGCGGTCGCTGCCGGCGAGATGACCGTGCTCGCGGGCCTCGGCGTGCTGATCACCGGGCCGATCTGGGGCGACGCGACCTGGGGCACGCCGTGGACCGGCGACGCTCGCCAGGTCTCGACCGCGCTCTTGTGGCTGGTGTTCGTCGCCTACCTGCTGGTGCGTCGCTTCGGGCCCAGCAACTCCGATCGCATCGCCGCCGCGCTGGCGATCTTCGGCGCCCTCGATGTGCCGGTCATCTACTATGCGGTGAAGATCTGGAACACCACGCACCCGCAGACGGGCGTGGTCGGAGAGCTGCCCGACAGCATGTGGACGACCTTGTGGTACTGCCTCGGCGCGCTGCTCTCGGCGAGCGTCGCCTTCGTGTGGATCCGCGCCGGCCAGGAGCGCACCGCGATCGCGCTCGACGAGGCCTGGATCGCCGCCGAGCCCCCGCAACCCAAACCCGCCTGAGACCCCATGAATCCCTACGACAGCCCCGAATCTGCTGCCCCTGCAGCTGAAGGCCCGACCCGCGTCGAGGGCCGCGATCCGCAGACCGTCCGACTCAAGCGCGAGTACGAAGCCGAGGTCGAGAAGAAGGTCGCGTCCGACTACAGCCACATCGTCTGGGCCTACGGCATCATCTGGGCGCTGTTCGCCATCTACGGCGTGCTGCTGTGGCGGCGCAGCGCAGCCCAGCGCGCCGACCTCCAGGCGCTGCAGGCCAAGCTCGGCAAGTAGATGACGCTCGGGCACTTCATCTACATCCCGGGGATCCTGCTGCTCGGGATCGTGATCGGGTATGTGCTCGGCGGTCGCAAGGCCGCGCTCGAGGCTGGCGAGGCCGCCGAGAAGGATCAGCGTCGAGCCGCCCGCGAGGCCCGTCGACGCGCGCGCGCGGGCGAGTGAGCTGGTTGCGACCCCGTTGCCGCCCGGTTATCAATGCGCCCGCCGAGGAGCCCCGATGTTCAACCCGCAGATTACCGAAGAGCAGGCGCAGTTCATCGCGACCGCGCGCAAGTTCACCGCCGAGAAGATCATCCCCGTCGCCGGCGAGTACGACGAGCATGAGAAATTCCCGGTCGAAGTCTTCCGCGAGGCGTTCGAGCTCGGGCTCATGAACGTCGAGATCCCCGAGGCCTACGGCGGGCTCGGGTTCGGCACGGTCGACGGCTGCCTGCTGTCCGAAGAGCTCGCCTACGGCTGCGCCGGCATTGCGACCTCGATGATGTGCAATCACCTCGGCGCGCTGCCGCTGTTGGTCGCGGGCACCGAGGAGCAGAAGGATCGCTGGCTGCGGCCGCTGACCGAGGAGTTCGGGTTCATCAGCTACGCCTGCTCGGAGCCCGACGCCGGCTCCGACGTCGCCGCCATGAAGGCGCGGCTCACCAAGAAGGAAGGCGGCGGCTGGCTCCTCAACGGGCAGAAGCGCTGGATCACCAACGCCAGCCACGCGAACGTGTACACCGGCTTCGCGACCATCGATCCGGCGCTCAAGCACAAGGGCATCACCGCGTTCGTGGTCAGCCGCGACACGCCCGGCGTCAGCGTCGGGCGCAAGGAGAAGAAGCTCGGGCAGCGCTCCTCCGACACCTGCGACGTGCTGTTCGAGGACGTCGAGATCCCCGACGAGAACATCCTCGGAACCCCCGGCGGCGGCTTCTACGTGGCCATGGAGGTGTTCGACAAGTCGCGGCCGATGATCGGCTCGAGCTGCGCGGGCTTGATCCGCCGCTGCCTCGACGAGTCGAAGAAGTACGCGCTCGAGCGCAAGACCTTCGGGGTGCCGATCGCCGAGCACCAGGCCATCCAGATGATGCTGGCCGACATGGCGATCTCCTACGAGGCCACGCGCATGCTCTACCTCAAGGCTGCCTGGGAGGTCGACGCCGGCGTCAAGCGGACCATGACCTCCTCGCTGGCCAAGTGCTTCGGCGCCGACGCGGCCGTGCGTGCGGCGACCGACGCCGTGCAGATCTTCGGTGGCTACGGCTACACGCGCGAGTACCCGGTCGAGAAGCTGTACCGCGACTCCAAGCTGCTGCAGATCTACGAGGGCACCTCGCAGGTCCAGCGCATGGTCATTGCCCGCAACCTGCTGCGCGGCGGCTGAGCGGGAAGCCGCGGCATTCGTCGCGCGTCTCGATCCCATGCGCGAGCAACCCATCGGCGTGTTCGACAGCGGCGTCGGGGGCCTGACGGTCCTCGATGCGCTGCGCCGCCACTTGCCGCACGAAGACTTCCTCTACCTCGGCGACACTGCGCGGCTGCCCTACGGCAGCAAGAGCCCCGAGACCGTGCGTCGCTACGCTCGGCAAGCGGCGGGCAAGCTGGTCGAGCGCGGCGTCAAGCTGCTGGTCATCGCCTGCAACACCGCTTCGGCGGTCGCCGTCGAGGATCTGCGCGACGCGTTCGCCCCGTTGCCGGTGGTCGGCGTGATCGATCCGGGCGCCGACGCTGCCTGTGCTGCGAGCGAGACCGGCCACGTGCTGGTGACCGGCACCGAGGGCACGATCCGCGGCGGCGCCTACCAGCGCGCGCTACTGGCTCGCCGACCGCAGCTGCGCATCGAGGCGATCGCCTGTCCGCTGTTCGTCGCGCTTGCCGAAGAGGGCTGGGTCGACGGCCCGATCCCCGAAGCCGTCGCTCGTCGCTATTTCGCCTTCGCCCGAGTGGCGACCCAACGGGTCG
>DATLLB010000672.1:0-8656 GCA_035538075.1 Enhygromyxa sp. | reverse complement strand
GTGCAGGAGCGCGACGTGGGCGAGCAGCCGTCCGGGCTCGCGCTCGGCCCAGCAGACCAACGCCGCGTAGACGCCTCCCACCACCGCGAGCGCGGCGATTGGGTTGGCCCACTCGCCGGCGATCAGCGGGAACATCGGCATGCCCACGCGCATGAGCAGGACCACCGCCATCGGCATCCCCGCGCCGAGCAGCACCGCGACCACCGGAGTCGGGCCACTCACGCACACGGACACCAGCGCGCCGTGGATCGGAAACAGTGGCAGCGTGGTCGCGATTGCGAGCAGCAGCAGCGCAAACCCGAGCTGCTGCGTCGCGACCGGCCGCGTCACGCTCGCGAGCGCGTCGAGATCCCAGCTCCACGCCCCACCGGTCGCGTGCGCATGCGAGACGCCGAGCAACACCACCGCGCCGATCAGCGCCGCGGCCCCGAGCAGCACGTGCGCCGCATGCCGACGCACCGCCGCGGCCTGTCCGGGCAGCGGATCCTCGCGCTGGCCGAGCAACACCACCGTCAGCACGGCCGATAGCTCCCAGGCCGCGCCGAGCGTCACCACGTCGCGCGCCAGCACCACGGCGACCCAAGCCGCCTGCAGTCCGAGCAACCCGACGATCACCCCACGCGAGCGCTCGCCGAGCAGCAGCGCCAGCGGGAACACCAGCCCGAGCGTGAGCAGAGGCGCGAGCGCGCGACCGTCCACGCCCAACGACCACGCGATCCCGTACGCAGGCACCCACGGCATCGCGACCTCGCGCTGCACCGCCGGCCCGGCCGGATCGAAGCTCCACACGATCCCGACGATCAGCGCGAGCTCGAGCAGCGCCCCGATCACCGCGAGCGCGCGCACCAGCCCGGGCTCGCTGCGCGGCAGCGTCGCGACCACCACCGCGGTCGCTAGCGGGAGCATGAGCGCGAGCGTGGTCAGCTCGGTCACGGCACGCCCTCCTCGCTCGGCGGCGGCGCTGGCTCGGCGGCCACGGGCGTCGACGCGGCGTCCTCGATCGCCTCGCTCTCCGTCGCTCCATCAGCCGTCGGTTGGGCGCGCGCCTTGTTGCCGCCTGCACGGATCAGCTTGGGCCGCAGACCACCAAACCCGTAGTCGTCGCTCGGCAGCACGCTCGCGACGTCGCGCTTGCCGTACAGCCAGCCGAGCAACAGCGCGAGCCCGAGCACCAGCCCGGGCTCGCTGCGCGGCAGCGTCGCGACCACCACCGCGGTCGCGAGCGGGACCATGAGCGCGAGCGTGGTCAGCTCGGTCAAGGCACGCCCTCCTCGCTCGGTGGAGGCGCTGGCTCGGCGGCGTCGGTCCGCGGCGCGAGCGGAGTCGGAGCCACCGGCGTCGACGCGGAGTCCTCGATCGCCTCGCTCTCCGTCGCATCCGCAGCCGTCGGTTGGGCGCGCGCCTTGTTGCCACCCGCACGGATCAGCTTGGGCCGCAGACCACCAAACCCGTAGTCGTCGCTCGGCAGCACGCTCGCGACCTCGCGCTTGCCGTACAGCCAGCCGAGCAACAGCGCGAGCCCGAGCACCAGCCCGAGCATCGCCTGTCGAGCGCCGCCGAGCCCGAGCTTGCGCAGGCGCGGCGTGAGCCCGGCCTCGAGATCGCGGCCGAGGTTCTTGCCCACCCGCGGCGCTTCGTCGAACAGCCCGCGCCCGAGCCCCCGCGCCGCGAGCTCGGCCAGGCCCTCGAGCATCAGCACCAGCACACTCAGCACGCGCCGGGGCGTGGCCAGCAGCCAACCGAGCGCGGCCACGAAATTCGACAGCTCGCCGCCGTGCGCCCGACGGAAGCGCTCGCGCGTCCACGTCCACGCGAAGCCGGTCACGATCGCGAGCAGCACGCCCGAGCCCGCCACCCACGGACGCGCCACGTTCAGACCTTCACGAAACTCCGGCCGCAACCCCAGCGGCGCGGCCTCGTGCCCGCCCGCGAGCGGCAGCACCAGCGCCAGCCAGCGCAGCACCGGCTCGTTGAGCTCGAACCACGCGCCAAGCGAGATCAGCCCGAGCGCGAGCGAGGCGGTCAGCAGGATCGCGAGCGGCGTGAAGTCGAGGCCGTCTTCGTCGTCCTCGCCTTCCGAGCCTGGCTTGCGCCCGAGGCTCTCGTACCAGATCCGTGCGATCGCAGCCGCGTGTCCGAACGCGACCAACAAGACCACGAGCGCCGCCGGCCACGAGATCCACGGCGCGAGCAAGCTGCTGCGCGTCAGCACGTCGAGCAGCGTCTGGCCGATCGCCACGAACCCGAGCCCCGGCGCGACGCCGGCCGCCATCCAGCACAGCAACCGACCGACGCGCGCGCTCCAGGGCGGCAGCTGATCGACGTTGGCGATCAACAACGCGAGCCGCAGACCCAGCCGCCCCAGCGCATGCGCGAGCACCAGCAGCGCCGCCGTGCGCCAGGCTCCGACGCCGATCGCCATCGCCAGCAAGCCCAGCCACGCGAGCCCGGTCCCGGCCAACCCCAGCTCGTCGCCCGGCCGCGCGCTGCGACGCGCCTGCCCGCGCGGCGGACGAAGCAGCCCGATCGCCACCGCCACCAGCGCGAGCACCATGCCCAGCAGCAACGCCCACGCCAGCACCGAGGGCGCGTAGCTCAGCACCCGTTGGTAGCGCAGTAATAAATAGATCGCCGGCAGCGGGATCGCGACCGCCTCGAGCAGAGCCTCGGCCAGCGAGTTGCCAAACCAAGCGGTGCTCGCCCAGCGCAGCAACGCCGCCGCCAGCAGCAAGCCCGCGATCAACTCGGCGTTGGGCAGCCCGAGCAACCCGATCGCGTAGAGGCGCTCGCCGGTCAGCGGCGCCCACATCTCGTTGTGCGCAAGCCCGATGCGCGCGACCGCCAAGCACACCGCCGCGCCGGTCAACGCGAGGTCGCTCGCGCAGCTGCTGACCAGCACACGCATCGCCGCGCTCGCGCGCTGCTCGTCGCCGAGCTCCCGCGCCGTGGCCACCGTGGCCGCGATCCCCAGCGCCGACCAGCCAATCGCCGCGAGCCCGAGATCGGCCGCCAACACCACCAAGCTCGCCGCACCCTCGATCGCGCCGAGCAAGCCCAGCCGCCGCACCGCCGCGAGCGCCCGGGCCGAGTCGAGCTCGCCCTCGCCGACGATCCCGAGCGCCCGCTGCCCGGTCGGCCCGATCACGAACATCCGCGCCAGCGTGAACGCGAGCGCGATCACCAGGTTGGTGCAGGTCGAGAGCCGATCCGCGACCAAGGTCAGCTCGATGCGGACGCTGCCCAGCACGATCGGCCCGAGCAGATCGGCGAACGGAGTGTGGGCCAGCGCGCGCGGATCCTCGGGCGCCCGCAGGTGCTCGAGCGCCTGCAGCGTGAACAAGAGCGCCAGCGTCGAGGCCCCGAGCGCGAGGTAGTGAGCGAACACCGTCGCCTTGCGCGGCCCCAGCACTCGCACCTGCGCGCGCGCGAGCAGCAGGGCACACAGCGCTGCGAACCACGGCAACGCGACCAGCACCCACAGCGGGAACTCGCGCGCCATCAGTCAGCGCCTCCGACGTGCCAGTCGTCGAGCAGCGAGCCCGCGCGACCTTCGGCCTGCTCGGCCCGCACCGCTCGCAGCACCACCGCGATCGCGACCGCCAGCTCGACCAGCCCCACCAGCACGATCGCCAGCGCCGTGAGCTGCCCGCTCGCATCGGCAAAGAACCGCGCGTAGGCGCAGAACAGCAGCGCCACCGCCCCGAGCATCAGCTGGATCCCGAGCAGCGCCGCGATCAACGAGCGCCGCAGCAGCGCGCCGCCGAGCCCCACGCAAAACAGCGCGAGCGCGAGGTAGAGGTAGTGGGTGATCGGCAGCAGCATCACGAGGCCTCGCGCACACCGATCAGCACGGCCGCGATCACGGCACACAACGCGAGCAAGGCGACCAGCAGCGCCGGGACCACGAAGGTGTTGCCCAGCTCGATCAGCAGCGCGCTGCCGTCCGCAAAGCGCGACGTCGGCTTCAACGTCGCGCCCGAGTCCACGACCTGGCGCGAGCCGGTCGCCAACACCACCCAGACAAACCCGAGCAGCCCAAGCCCGGCCGGCAGCCAGTATGCGATCGGCAGCCGCCGCGTCGGCACGGCTTCACGTCCGCCAAGCCGCACCAGCGCCCCGAGCAAGACCACCGTCGCCGCCGCGCCGAGCAGCAGCACCGCCGCGACCGTGCTCGCCCCCAGCTGAATCAGCGGGACCAGCAAGCTCGCGAGCGCGACCGCAAACCCGGCCAGCGATCGCTCGCGCCGACGCGCGAGCACGGCCACGCCCGCAGCCACCACCGCGATCACGGCCGACGCGTAGAAGCTGATCGTAGCCGCGGACATCCGGGCACTACCCCGTCTCAGGGGTCAGCTCGAAGGACATGCACTTGGCGCCCTCGTGATACGCGGCCACGAAGTTCGACAGCGCCTTGAGCCGATCGTCGAGCTCGTCCACCGAGGTCTCGGAGAACCCGAGCTTGTCGGTGAAGAAGTCCGCCGTCTCGCCTGCGATCAGGTGCACCCAGCGTGCGCCGAGCGTGCGAGCGCGACGCATGATGCTGTCCGCCAGCACCCACCCGAGCCCTTCGCCGCGACACTCCGGCGCGACCGCGAGCCCGAACAGGAACGCCCGCTCGCCGATCAGCTGCAGGTGCACGCAGCCGATCAGCGTCGGCAGCGGGCCCACGTGGGCCTCACGTCGCTCGCGGCTCGGGCGGATCACCAGGCTCTCGATCTGTTCCGCGTCGGCCAGCGGCGACATCCCGCAGCTGGTCAGCAAGGCGTCGATCGCCGGCAGATCTTCAGGCGAGGCGAAGGTGACCGCGTCGCCGAGGCTCTCGAGCAGACGATCGGCGAGCCCGCCGAAGCTGCCCGACGAGAGCAGCAAGACCGTGTCGCCCGGCGACGCGCGCTCGAGCACCGCGCTCGCCAAGCTCTCGATGTCGTCGCAGGCGCTCGCGTCGAGCCCCCGATCGCGCAGCGCCGCCGCGAGCTTGACCGTGTCGAGCAGCTTGCCGTCCGGCACCTTCTCGGGCGCGTAGACGGGCGCGATGTAGACCCGCGAGGCCGCGTCGAAGGCCTTGGTGTAGCCGTCGAAGAACACGTCGCGCCGCGACGAGCTCGAGCGCGGCTCGAAGCACACGTGCAGCGACTGATCGGGGTAGCGCCGCCGGATCGCCTTGATGGTCAGATCGACCGCGGTCGGGTGGTGGGCGAAGTCCTGGATCAGGCGCACGCCCTGGACCACGCCGAGCAGCTCCTGCCGCCGCTTGACCCCGCGAAACAGCCGAATGGCCTCGCCGAGCGCCTCGACCGAGCAGCCCTCCGCGCGCGCGAGCGCGAACGCGGCCGCGATGTTGGCCAGGTTGTACGCGCCCGACAGCAGCGTGGTGAAGCTGCCGAGCGACTGCCCGCGCTCGAACAGCTCGAACTTGGTGCGCCGCCGACCCGACCTGCTGGTCTGCTTGACGCAGTAGGTCGCCAACGCGGCGCTCGGCGTCTCGCCCTTGGTCACGACCTTGTAGGTCGCAACCTCGCAGCGAGCCGCGGCCGCGACCTCCATCGCGCCGTGATTGGCCGCGTCGACCACCAACAGCCCGCTGTCCGGGATCAGCTGCACGAACTCGACGAAGGCGTCCCGCACCTGCGCGTAGCTGTCGAAGATGTCGGCGTGGTCGTACTCGACGCTGGTGACGATCGCCCGCTGCGGCCGGTAGTGCAGGAACTTCGACTTCTTGTCGAAGAACGCGGTGTCGTACTCGTCGCCCTCGAGCACGATCAGATCGCCGGCGCCGAGGTGACTGCCACGCGCGAGGTTCTGCGGCACGCCGCCGATCAGCCAGCTCGGATCCTTGCCCGCGATCACCAACATCCACGTCAGCAGGCTCGAGGTCGTGGTCTTGCCGTGCGTGCCGGCGACCACCAACGAGCGACGGCTGTACAGCAGCGTCCGCGAGAGCATGCTCGGGAACGACTCGAGCTGCAGGCCTCGCGCTCGCGCGCTCACGACCTCGACGTGATCCTCTTTGCAGACGTTGCCAACCACCACGCACTCGGGCTCCCAGCCGAGGTTGTCGGCGCGGTAGCCCTCGAACACGGGGATGCCCGCCCGCGCCAGCTGAGTCGACATCGGCGGGTACAGCGGACCGTCCGACCCGCGTACTTCGTGCCCCGCCCCCTTGAGCAGACCAGCCAGCGCACCCATGCCGGTCCCGCCAATTCCAATGAAGTGAACCCTCACCTGCGGGGCCTCCACGACGTGCGGGGCCACGGCCGGGGCCGCGTTCGGAAATGGTTTGGGCTGGCCAAAGCGGGGCACATTTTGCTCGGCGGGCGCCAGCGGTCAAGCACTGACGAAGTGGCGGGTAGAACTACAAATTTGGGCGTTTTGCACCGGAAACGACGGTCGATGTCGCGCGCTCGACGCTGAGCTGCGGCGGAATTGCCAATTGGAAACACGCCTGCACAGGTTTGGTTGGAAAGCGTTCTGAACGCTGTTCATGGGGCATTTTGCCGCGCACTGCCTCGCACACGATCGAGCGAGTGGCCATCGGACCCAAAAACGCTGGATTCCCCCACGCCGAGGTTTCTTCTGCCGTACCCACCGTGTTATAGCTCTTTCGTGGAAGCCGTCGTGAGCGAGCAAACTTCGCCAGCTGATCGTCGTGCCCGTCCTCGGATCTCGGTCGCCATCGAGATCAAGCTGCAAGCGCCCGAGCACCACTACACCCTGATGTCGAGGACAATTGACCTCTCGAGTCATGGGGCATTTGTCCGCACCAACCGACCGCTTCCGATCGGTGCACCCGTCACGGTCTCCTTCAACCGCGGCAATGATCGCAACCCGTTGATGCTCGAGGCCGAGGTTGTCCGATCGGGCACCGCCGATGGTGGACGTCAGCGAGGGATCGCCGTGCGCTTCAAGGATCTCTCCGAGCTCGACGAGCTGCTGCTCAATGAGCTCATCGATCGCACGCGGACTTAGGTCTTAGCGAGCCTGCTGACGACTCACCCGAGCGTGGGCCCACACACAAGCGAGGGCCGCCGGTGTAATGCCGGGGATGCGAGCCGCCTGTGAGGTCGTGGTCGGCCGCACGCGAGCGAGCCGCTCGGCCGACTCGCGGGTCAGGCCCTCGAGCGCGAAGTAGTCGAGATCGATCGGCAGCGGTAGATCGCCCTTCTCCCCGCGAATGCGCGCGACCTCCCGACGCTGCCGCTCGAGATAGCCCGCGTAGGTCCGACGCGCGCGCGCCTTCTTCCAGATGAAGCTCGGCGCGACGCTCGGATCCTCGTCACGCCCGCGCTCGAGCAGCTGCACGCAGCGATCGACCAGCTCGACCCGACGCTTCACCAGCTCGTGCCGCGCCTCGTCGATCAGCCCCGCCTCGAACGCGAGCGCATGCAGCCGCTGATCGGCGTTGTCCTCCCGCAGCATCAGCCGATACTCGGCGCGCGACGTGAACATGCGATAGGGCTCATCGCAGCCCTGCGTGACGAGGTCGTCGATCAGCACGCCCGCATAGCCCTGGTCGCGCGCGATCTCGAGGGGCGAGCGCTCGCGCAGCCACAGCGCCGCGTTGGCGCCCGCGATCAACCCTTGAATCCCCGCCTCCTCGTAGCCGGACGTCCCGTTGATCTGCCCGGCGAAGTAGAGCCCCGCCACGTCCTTGCTGCCGAGCGCGTGGGTCAGCGCGCGAGCATCGACGGCGTCGTACTCGACCGCGTAGCCGGGCCGCACGATCTCCGCCTGCTCGAGCCCCTCGATGCGGCGCACGAACCCGAGCTGGACCTCGGCCGGCAAGCTGGTCGAGATCCCGTTGGGATAGATCAGCGCGTCGGGATCGAGCCCCTCGGGCTCGAGGAAGATCTGGTGGCGCGTCTTGTCGGCGAAGCGCACCACCTTGTCCTCGAGCGACGGGCAGTAGCGCGGGCCGATGCCGACGATCTGCCCCGAGTACATCGGCGACTCGTGCAGGTGCTCGCGGATCAGCTCGTGCACGCCTTCATTCGTATAGGTGATGTGGCAGTGGACCTGCGGCAGCGCGGCTGGAGTGTCGGGCTCGTCGGGGCTGCAAAAGCGCGGGAACGGATCGTCGCTGCCCTGCGGCTCGAGCTTGTCCCACGCGATGGTCCGATGATCGAGCCGCGGCGGCGTGCCGGTCTTGAGCCGCACCAGCCGAAAGCCCAGCGCGCGCAGGTGCTGCGAGAGCGTGGTCGCAGGCGCCTCGCCGACGCGACCGCCCGCGGTCTTGCGCGTGCCCGTGTGCAGCACCCCACCAAGGAACGTCCCCGTCGTCACCACCACCGCCGCGGCCGGCAGCTCGCGTCCGTCCTCGAGCCGCACACGACAAACCCGAGTCTGACCCTCGCGCTCCTCGACCTCGATCGCGCCGACCAGCCCCTCGACCGTCGTGATGCCTGGATGCCCAAGCAGCTGCGCCTGCGCGAGCGCACCGTAGCGAGCCTTGTCGACCTGCACCCGCGTCGAGTGAACCGCCGGACCCTTGCTGAGGTTGAGCACGCGC
The DNA here is from genome assembly GCA_035538075.1 of Enhygromyxa sp. Classification (GTDB taxonomy): domain Bacteria; phylum Myxococcota_A; class Polyangia; order Nannocystales; family Nannocystaceae; genus Plesiocystis. The sequence goes on along the minus strand of DATLLB010000672.1, from coordinate 150 downwards.
CCATGGATCGCGCAGGCGTCCGCGGCCCGGCCCATGTAGCCGCCGAGCGCATGGATCTCGTGCACGAGGTGCCCCTTGGCCACGCCGCCGATGCTCGGGTTGCACGGCGTCTGCCCGATCGTGTCCAGACGTCCAGTCACGACCGTGACC
>DATLLB010000671.1:0-6446 GCA_035538075.1 Enhygromyxa sp. | reverse complement strand
GTCCCCGTTCTCATGTCCTCAGGCGCGAACGACAAGCCGAAGCCCGATGACTCGAAGCCCGAGCTCGGGCGCGACGACCTGGGCGGCAACGACCGGGTGATTCGCGATGCCGAGGGTGTGATCGTGGGGGCTCGCAGCGCGGGCCCGAAGATCCTCGGCGTCATCGATCTCAAACCCAAGCAGCAGCGAGGCAAGCCCGCGGCCGAGTCGACGCCTGCGAGCCCCAAGCCCGCACCCGCGCCTTCGCCCGCGCGCAGGCCCGAGATCATCCTCGAGCCCGCTGGCGCCGACGGACCCAAGGGTCGCGCCAGCGCTCGCAAGGCTCGCGAGGTCCGCTCGGTCCAACGACGCACGCCCGGTCGGCAGACCACGCGCCGCGGCAAGCCGTCGAGCGCGGGCACGGCCGAGATGAGCGACGAGAAGAAGCGCGTGCGCGTCGACGAGGTGATCTCGATCGGCGAGCTCGCGCGGCAGATGGGCGTCAAGGCGCCCAAGGTCATCCGCGTCGTCTGGGGCATGGGCATCCGCAACGCCACGGTCAACGCGACCGTCGACGTCGAGATCGCGGAGCTGGTCGCCGCCGAGTTTGGCTATCGCGTCGAGGACGTCTCGTTCGACGAGTCCGAGCTGCTCGAGGACGAAGAGGCCGAGGCCGAGCTCGGCGAGCTGCGGGCCCCGGTCATCGCGGTCATGGGCCACGTCGACCATGGCAAGACCACGCTGCTCGATCGCCTGCGCCGGGCCAACGTCGCCGAGGGTGAAGCGGGCGGCATCACCCAGCACGTCGGCGCCTATCGGGTCGAGACCGCCGCGGGCCCGATGGTGTTCGTCGACACGCCCGGCCACGCCGCGTTCACGGCCATGCGCGAGCGCGGGGCTCACCTGACCGACATCGCCGTGATCGTGGTCGCGGCCAACGACGGCGTGATGCCGACCACGATCGAGGCGCTCGAGCACGTCAAGGCTGCCGACGTGCCGATCCTGGTCGCCGTCAACAAGTGCGATCTGCCCGACGCCGACGTCGCCAAGGTCGAGCGCCAGCTGATGGAGCACGGCATCTTGTCGGAGACCTACGGCGGCGAGACCCCGATCGTGCGCATCGCCGCCAAGTTCGGGCAGGGCCTCGACGATCTGATCGATCAGCTCGGGGTCCTGGCCGAGCTGCTCGAGCTGCGCGCCAGCCCGGACGGACGCGCGAGCGGGCTGGTGCTCGAGTCGCGGGTCGATCGTGGGCGCGGCGTGATCGCGACCGTGCTCGTGCAGAGCGGCACGCTCGGCCGCGGCGACGTCGTGGTCGCGGGCGAGTCGAGCGGCCGCGTGAGCGCGCTGATCCCCAGCGGCGATCTGCCGGTCGAGCCGGACGAGGCCGAGGGCAAGCCGAAGAACAAGAAAGACAAGAAGAAAGAGAAGAAGGACAAGCCCAAGGGCAAGAGCCAGCCGACCACCGTGCAGTCGAGCGGGCCCTCGACCGTGGTCGAGATCGCCGGCCTCGACGAGGCGCCCGCGGTCGGCATCTCCTTCAACGTGGTCGAGGACGACAAGGCCGCCAAGGCGCTCGTCAACCACCGTCGCGAGCAACGCAAGCGGCGCGAGGGCGCCCGCGCGAACGCCCCGAGCTTCGCCGACCGCCTCGCCGCCGAGCGCCGCGGGGCAATGCCGATCATCGCCCTGGTCCTGCGCGCCGACGTGCAGGGCTCGCTCGAGGCGGTCGAGCAGGTCATCGCCGAGATCCGCAGCGACAAGGTCTCGACCAAGATCATCTCCGCCGGCGTCGGCGAGATCACCGAAGGCGACATCAAGCTCGCAACCACGGCCCGGCAGTCCGGCAGCCACGTGGTCCCGGCGATCCTCGGCTTCGGCGTCAAGGCTGGCGCCAAGGTCTCGGGCATGGCCGAGGCCGAGGGCATCCCGATCCGCTGCGCGAAGGTCATCTACGAGCTCGGCGAGCAGCTGCGCGCGCTGATGCTCGATCAGATCGAGCCCAGCTACATCGAGCACCCGCTCGGTCGCGCCGAGGTTCGCAAGCTGTTTCCGACCTCGGCCGGGATCGTGTGCGGGTGTCGTGTGCTCGACGGCAAGATCCAGCGCAACTCGGGCATTCGCGTGCTGCGTGCGGGCGCGCAGGTCGGCTCGACCAAGCTGGCGTCGCTGCGGATCATCGATCGCGACGTCAAGGAGGTCGGCACCGATCAAGAGTGCGGGATCCTGCTCGCGGACTTCGAGGACCCGCGCGAGGGCGACGTCCTGCAGGCCTTCGAGCTCGAGGCGATCCCGCCGACGCTGTGATGATGAAGACCCCCTCCGGGGGTCACCCCATGCGGTGGCTGTCTACGGTCCCAGAGCGAGCGAAGCGAGCGGGCGCAAGCGATAGCGGCCGCGGGGGGCGAATCAGCTCGACTTGCACCACGGCGACTTGCACCTAAGCTCGCGGCGGTGTCGACCAAACGTTTGAGTAGAACGGTGCTGGAGGCCGGCCAGTGGCGCTCGGGCTGGCGCCTGGAAAAGGGCGCGAACAGGGCCGAGCGCAACGAGGCGCGGATGCGGCTGGGGGCGGCCCGGCGTGATCCGGAGCTGGTCGAGCAGCTGCACATTCGTCCGCGCGATCACCTGGGCAAGGACTTTGGCCCGGACAAGCTCGGCGCGGCCGAGCGTTGGCTGCTCGCCCAGGTCGGACGGCCGTGGGCCAAGGTCGAAGGCGAGATTCGATCGCGCTTCGACACCCGCAGTCTCGCCGGCCGTCACCTCGTGTTCGACCATCTGCTTCCGGGTTGCCACCGACGACCCGATAGCGGCTGGACGGTCAACGGTCGCTTCGTGTTCTTCGTCGATCGACACGGCTTCCTGCGCGCACGCCAGCGCGTGAGCACGAAGCGGCCGGCCAAGGTTCGGCGCGAGACCGTCGATTGGCTGGCGGATCGCAAGATTGGCATCTATCGCAGCTCGGACAAGCTGACGGCGTATTGGCTGGAGCTCGTGGGCACGGCGCCGTGGCTGCGTGAATGGCAGCCTCGCTACCGCCAGGCCGCGCGGCTCGACCCGAGCGAGCTCGAACGCTTCGCGCAGCTCAACTCCGCCGAGCGCGACGCATACGTCATCGATCGTTCGTCGAACTGATCTGCGCCTTGAGCTGCTTGGCCGCGAGCGCGTAGCCACCGTCGGCGCCGTCGATGAAGTGCACGTGATTGCCCTGGTACTCCGAGATCGCGCAGGTCATCAGCGACGCGCCCGCGACGTGGATGCCGTAGACCAAGACCCCGCGCTGATGCTCGGCTGCCAGGAACTCGCGAATCTGCGCGAGCTCGCGTTCGTCGACGTCGACGACCATCCGCAGCGTGTCGTCGAACTTGCGAAAGTCGGTGTTGGCGACCACCTGGCCCTTGTAGACGTCGCCCGGAAAGCCCAGCGCGCTGCGCTGCTTGTCCATCAACGTGCGGCCGATCGTCGCCTCGGTCTTGGCCACCAGGCGACGGATCATGAAGCGCAGGCCGCTGCTGTGGCCCGAGCGGATCTTGGCCTCGGTGTCGAAGTTGCCCGAGAAGTCCTGCAGCTGCAGGCGCGGCGCCTCGACCGGGCGGCCGTCGCGGGCGAGGATCGCCTCGATCTTGCGCAGCACACCCGCGTAGGTGTCGGCCCCCTGGTTGGTGCCGTTGTTGCGAGCCTGCACGAGGATGCTCGCAACCTGGCCGTGGCGACTGGGGATCGGCTGCCAGCGACACTCGAAGCCGGTGAAGTCGGCCTGCGCAGGACCGTCCTCGCTCACCGCGTAGCGCGAGCCGATCTGCTTGTCCTTGACGCGCCGCTCGGCCTCGCTGAGACCATTGCCGGTGAACATCGCGAAGCACACGTCCGGGCTCGCACGATAGCGGCCGACCAAGACCGTGTGTCCGGCGCTCTCGAGCTCGGCGATCGCGACCAACGAGGTTCGCATGTCCATGCCGAAGCTCTCGCGCGCCATCGCTCGAATGCCACGCAGGGCGTTCTCGACGACCGCGCGGCGCGAGTCGGGCACCAAGATCGTGGCCCCGTCGCCGCCGAACACGTAGGGGATCTCGAGCGAGCCCAGGGCGTTGCGCAGCGCGACGATCGACGCGACCCCGAGCGCGTTGACGTCCTTGTAGCGGCCGGCCTCGATCGCCTTGGTCGAGCCGATCACGTCGGTGATCACCACCGACCAGTCGCTCGGCACCGCTCGGTAGTGCGCGACGTTGGTGACCTCGACGAAGTCGCTGAACTCGGGCAGTCGCGCGTAGAAGCTCTCGCTCTCGCTCACACCCGGATCGTAACTCAGGCGACGAACTCGGGTAGCATGACGCGTGGCGCGGGCACGTGGTTCGAGCGAGCAGCGGCAGCGCGCCGCCGAGCGTGTGGCCGAGCGCGAGGAGCAAGCGCGCCGCGAGCAGGCGCTGCTCGAGCAGCGACGCGGGGAGCTAGCGACGACCGAGCGCAACCTCGCGATCGTCGGCTCGACGGTGATCGTCGGGGCCTTCTGTCACTTCGCCCTGCTCACGGCCGTGCTCGAGCAGGCCTCCGGCCTCGCGGCGTTGCTCGACTTCACGCGGATCCTGGCCTGGGTCGCGCTCAGCTACTTCCTGGCCGCTGCGCTGCGGATCTTCGCCGGGGCGCTGCTTTGGTGGGCCGATCGGCTGGGCCGCGTGCTCTACATGATCAGCGTGGGCGCGACGGCGCTCGGCACCGTCATGGTGCTGATCTCCAAGCAGAGCATCTCGCCGTTTCTACTCGCCTTGTTTCCGCCGCTGGTGATCACAGCGCTGCTCTGGCGCGGAGCGATCGCGCAGCTGTTCGCGGACCCGCAGTTTCAGACGGTGGTCAAGCTCGCGACGCGGAGCCAGCGTCCGTACGACGGCGTGTTCTGGGGCGCGCACGCGAGCTTGCTGCTGATCGCCGGGCTCGCGCTGGCGCTGGCGCGCTCGATCATGACGTAGACGATCGCGTCTTGAGCCCGAGCTTGAGCATGCGCGAGCGCAGCGTGTTGGCGTGAATGCCCAGCGCTCGCGCAGCCCCGCGCGGACCGTCGATGCGGCCGTCGTGGACGCGCAGCGCATGCTCGATGGCCTCGCGCGCGACGTCGTCGAGCGTGCGCACGGCGTCGTGGCGCGCGACCGCGACCGTGCTGGCGCTGGCCGGGATCGAGGAGCCGAGCGCCCGCGCGACCTCGAGGCGGCGACCTTGGCCGAGCACGGCGGCGCGCTCGATCACCGCGCCCAGCTCACGCACGTTGCCGGGCCAGTCGTAGGCGTCGAGCATGCGCAGATCCGCGTCGCTGGCCTGCAGCGGACCCGAGCCGTAGCGATGCCCGACCGTGGTCGCGAAGTAGCGGACCAGCGCGGGGATGTCCTGCTTGCGCTCGCGCAGCGGCGGCAGGCGAATGGTGAAGACGGCGATGCGATACCAGAGGTCCTCGCGGAACCGGCCGGCTTTGACCATCGACGGCAGGTCGCGGTGCGTGGCCGCGACCACGCGAACGTCGGCGCTGAGCGGCCGCTGCCCGCCCACGCGCTCGTAGCTGCCGTCTTGCAGCACGCGTAGCAGCCGAACCTGCGCGGCGAGGGGCAGCTCGCCGACTTCGTCCAGGAACAGCGTGCCGCCGTCGGCCCGCTCGAACCAACCGATGCGCTGGCCCTGCGCGCCCGTGAAGGCTCCGCGCTCGTGGCCGAACAATTCCGAGTCGACCAGCTCCGGTGGGATCGCGCCGCAGTTGACCCGCAGCACCGGTCCGCTGCGTCGAGCCGAGCGCTCGTGGATCGAGCGGGCGACAACTTCTTTACCCGAGCCGGTCTCACCGAGGATCAGCACGGGCGCGTCGGTCGGCGCGACGGTCTCGACCTGCTGCATGACCTCGCGCAGACCCGCGTCCTCGCCGATCACCGATGGACCGACGTCGCGCACCTGCAGGCGCCCGAGCGCCGCGGCACGATCGGCCTCGGCCGCCTCGCGCACGCGCTCGAGCCCGCGGCGCGCGAGGTGATGCGCCAGCGCGGCCGCACACGCCTCCTGCAGGATCGCCCAGTGTTCGTCGCGCTCGTCGACCTCGCCCGCGATCGCAGCCACGCCGAGCGTCTCGCCGCCCGACTGCAGCGGCAGCACCATCCACGACTGCGTGGACGAGCCCTCGAGTCCGGCCAGCACCGCGCGAATCCAGGCGCGACCATGACGGGCGTTGCCACGAAAGCGGACGCCGCTCGACAGCTCGTCGCGGATGCGACGGACCTCGCCCTCACTCAGCGCATGTCGTGGCGATCGCAGCGATCGCGCACCGACGAGGCCGACGTGCACGGCGGCGAGCGTCTCGATCGTCGGCGGCTTGGAGTCGAGGCCACGCACGACCACGCCGGTCGCATGGAGCTGCTCGAACACCACCGGGCCGACGCGCTCCAGAAATTCCGTGACCGACTTGGACAGCGCCGCGCTACGCCAGAGCGTGACCG